>NZ_DS989869.1:61653-117969 GCF_000155555.1 Coleofasciculus chthonoplastes PCC 7420 | reverse complement strand
AAGAGAAATCGCGAAGAGTTATTGCAAGCCACTGAGCAGAAATTAGATAAAATAGTCAGCGCCACATCGCGGCAAAGATGTCCCCTAAGGGGTGAAGCTGAAATTGGACTGAAAGTCGGTGAAGTCATCAACAAGTATAGTGTGGCTAAACACTTCAATATCCAGATAACTCCTGATAGCTTCTCTTACCAAAGAAACCGAGAAAGTATCGAGGAAGAAGCGACATTGGATGGTTTATATGTGGTGAGAAGTTCCGTACCCGAAGAAACACTGAATGCCGAAGATACTGTAAAAGCCTATAAGAGTTTATCGAAAGTAGAGCAAGCCTTCCGCAGCTATAAAACCATTGACTTAAAAGTGCGTCCCATCTATCATCGTAACAGCGATAGAGTGAAAGCTCATGTATTCTTATGTATGTTGGCGTACTATGTAGAATGGCATATGCGTCGATGTTTAGCCCCGATTCTTTTCGATGAAGATGATTGGGAAAATGCTCTTAGATTACGTGAAGGAATAGTCACCCACTCAGTTCGGAGCGATTCGGCTTCTTCTAAAGCCCAAAAGAAGCGGACAGCTGATAACTTACCCGTGCATAGCTTTCAAACCCTGTTGGCTGATTTAGGCACGATTGTTAACAATCGAATTCAGTCTAATATTCCAGGTGTAAATTTCGACTTTGACAAGGTAACCGAACCGACTCCGGTACAAAGAAAGGCTTTAGATTTGTTGGGCGTCAGCCTGATTTGTACCCAGTGAAGCCGAAAGTGAAATCGCCCTAAGCCAAGATAGGCATACAGTGTAGCGATTTGTCAAAGGGGAACTTCAGTTTAAACCATAATGTCAAGAATTGCAAAATCCTTGTCGTAGTGTGAGCATCTTGCTCACTACATTGAGCATCTTGCTCACTACATTGAGCATCTTGCTCACTACATTGAGCATCTTGCTCACTACATTGAGCATCTTGCTCGCTACCCATTCCCTGCTATATATACAGCAGTTTGCTCTGCTATGCGGTACATTGTCGATCCCCCTAAATCCCATAAGCAAAAAAAGCGAAGCATCCTCTGGCTTCCCCCATGGAACAAAAAGCGAAGCAACATCTGGTTTCCCCCATGGAACAAAAAGCGAAGCATCCGCTGGCTTCCCCCTTTTTAAGGGGGACGGGAGGGGGATCAAATAGGGGGACGGAAGGGGGATCTAAAAGGGGGACGGGAGGGGGATCTAAAAGGGGGACGGAAGGGGGATCTGAAGGGGAACTTTGATCTACTGTACTTTATTACAGCGCTTTGCACTGTAAAAGTAGGGGCAATTCATGAATCGCCCCTACAGTTAACACCACTATTGTCAAAAAAACGCCAGTTTTATGACCTACATCTTACAACTCAAATCCCCAGCTTTTTGACTAAAGCGGAGATTTTCGCCATAGTCTACAGGGCAATCAATGACAGTCGGCACATCTTGGCTTAAGGCTTCTTTCAGGGTGGGAATAAACTCCGCCACTGAATTCACCCGATAGCCCTTTAACCCCATACTTTCGGCAAACTTGACAAAATCGGGATTGCCAAATTTAATAAATGCTGAGTCGCCAAATTGATTGTGTTGTTTCCACTCAATCAAGCCATAACCACCATCATTGAAAATCAAGGTGACAAAATTGGTACCAACTCGCAGGGCGGTTTCCAGTTCCTGGCAATTCATCATAAAACCGCCATCACCTGTCACCGCGACAACATTCCGATCAGGATGGACTAATTTTGCCGCGATCGCACCGGGCATGGCAATCCCCATAGCAGCAAAGCCATTGGAGATAATACAAGTGTTAGGGCGATCGCAGTGGTAATGGCGTGCCATCCACATTTTATGGGCACCGACATCGGAGATAACAATATCTTCAGGTCCCATCACCTGACGTAAGTCATAGATGAGTTTTTGCGGCTTAATCGGAAACCCCTCATCATTGGCATACTGTTCATAATCCGCCCGGATATCGGAACGTAATTCCACCGCATGGGGCGTCGCCTTACCTTCGCGATCCGCTTGTTTCATAATTTCATTCAGCGAATCCGAAATATCGCCAACCACTTCCACCAACGGAATAAAGCTACTGTCAATTTCAGCATGGCTAGCACCAATGTGAATAATCGGAATCTTGCCCTCTGGATTCCATTTCTTCGGTGAATATTCGATTAAATCGTAACCCACCGCAATCACTAAGTCCGTTTCATCAAAGGCACAGCTAACGTGATCACGCTGTTGTAATCCCATTGTCCATAGCGCTAGGGGATGGGTATAGGGAATCACCCCTTTGCCCATAAACGTATTGATCACTGGAATATTCATCCGGGTGGCAAATTCTGTCAAGGCTTCTGCCGCATGGGCGCGAATTGCCCCATTCCCGACTAAAATTAAGGGATTTTTTGCCTTGGAGATGGCAACCGCCGCTTTGCCGATACTCCGGAATGAGGCATAGGTTTTTTCCCGTTCATCTTTCGTCAGGGGTTCCCCAAAAACGGGCATGGCGGCGATATTTTCCGGCAGATCAATGTGAACTGCACCCGGTTTCTCACTCTGCGCCAGTTTGAAGGCTTTACGGACAATTTCCGAGGTATTACTCGGACGGACAATTTGCGTGTTCCACTTGGTTACGGGGGCGAACATTGCCACCAAGTCTAAGTATTGGTGGGATTCGATATGCATGCGATCGGTTCCCACCTGTCCCGTAATCGCTACCACTGGCGCACCATCTAGGTTAGCGTCAGCTACCCCAGTCATTAAGTTGGTTGCCCCTGGTCCTAAGGTGGAAAGGCAGATGCCCGCCTTTCCGGTTAAACGTCCATACAAATCCGCCATAAAGGCTGCCCCTTGTTCATGGCGGGTGGTAATGAATTGAATGGAGGAGTGCTTGAGTGCTTCTAGCACATGCAAGTTTTCTTCCCCAGGCAATCCAAACACGTATTCGACGCCTTCATTTTCCAGGCATCTGACTAGCATGTCGGCTGTATTCATTTCGCCCATCTCAATTTTCCCCTCAATCTGTTTTGGTTATCGTTTGATGGTTGGCGCGATGTCCTATTTCGTCGCAATTCGTGCCTACTGAAATTTCAGCAGGACAAGTCGGAGGGGGGCTACAGCTAGGACTGGCTGTTAGCTATCCCCGGTAAAAATTCAAAGCTAAGGATCAAAATCCTATTGTTAAAATTCGGTTTTTTTAACAATAGCCTCTACTGTACTCTTCCGTCCATAGTTCTTAACTATTTCACCCAAACGGTTTTAATGTTGACAAATTCGTGAATTCCTTGTATCCCTAATTCCCGTCCATAGCCGGAGCGCTTAATTCCGCCAAAGGGTAGGCGGGGATCAGATTTAACTAATCCATTGATAAAGACAGCCCCAGCTTCAATCTCGTCAATGAGCCGTTGGGCTTGGGTTTCGTCCGTTGTCCACGCACTCGCCCCTAAACCAAACGGTATCGCATTGGCTTTAGCAATTGCCGCGTTAATGTCAGGAATTCTAAACAATAACGCCACGGGGCCAAAAAATTCTTCGTTGTCGGCGGGGGTTCCTGGGGGGAAGTCCGCCAAGATGGTGGGGGGGTAAAAATGACCGGGACGATCTAAGGGTTTACCCCCAATTAGAACTTTGGCTCCCTGTGCTATACAATCTTGTACCAGTTGATCTAATTCTTGCAGGATGCTGGGTGTTGCCAATGGTCCGATATTAGTGGTTTCCTCCATTGGATCACCCACATTCAAGGCTTTAAATTTTTCAACCAAACGTTTTTCAAACTCATCCGCGATCGCATCGGCTAAAATGAAGCGTTTAGCGGCGATGCAGGATTGACCATTATTCAGCATCCGGGCGGTAACGGCGGTGGTAACGGCGGCGTCTAAGTCGGCGCTTTCTAGGACAATAAATGGATCACTTCCACCGAGTTCCAGCACAGT
This sequence comes from Coleofasciculus chthonoplastes PCC 7420, assembly GCF_000155555.1. Classification (GTDB taxonomy): domain Bacteria; phylum Cyanobacteriota; class Cyanobacteriia; order Cyanobacteriales; family Coleofasciculaceae; genus Coleofasciculus; species Coleofasciculus chthonoplastes_A. Next base: position 114,025 of record NZ_DS989869.1, on the reverse strand, counting down.
TTTCTTCAAGTGTTTCCCAGCAGTAGCGGCTAATGATGCACCTGCGGGTTCACTTCCGGTTAAGGTAGCGGCTTTAATCCGGGAGTCACTGACAATGGCTTCGACTTGAGAAGCCCCAATTAATAGAGTTTGGAATGCCCCTTCCGGAAACCCTGCTTCCTTTATAATGTCCTCAATTGCCAAAGCACATTGCGGCACATTCGAGGCGTGTTTCAGGATACCGACATTCCCCGCCATTAACGCAGGTGCAGCAAACCGAAACACTTGCCAGAACGGAAAATTCCACGGCATTACCGCTAGAATAATCCCTAAGGGCTGATAGCGGACAAAACTCTGGCTGGCATCCGTGTCAATATGATGATCTGCCAAAAACGTCGCCGCGTTTTCAGCGTAGTAACGGCAAACCCAGGCACATTTCTGCACCTCCGCGATCGCGCTTTTAATCGGTTTGCCCATTTCCAAGGTCATCAGCTTACCAAACTTGACCTTATCCCGTTCCAGAATCTCCGCCGCCGCATTCAGCCAGTTCGCCCGTTGCGCCATTGGCGTTTTCCGGTACGACTCAAACACCTGTTTTCCCAGGGTGAGTTTGGCTTCTATCGACTCATGATCTAGTGGCTCAAAGGTTTTGAGCGTTTCTCCCGTTGCTGGGTTAATTGTGGCGATCCCCATAGCCTTCCTCGTTCGACTCCATTACTTAAGATGGAGTTAGCAGTTTCATTCTCAAGTCTACTGCGATAGTGTCTGGTAAAAGACAATACATTTACATTGCTTTACATTTTAGCATGGGGAGGCAGGTTTGTCGTAAGCGCTAAAGCGCTTCTGGCACGCTTCGTGCCGACTACAAAGCCAGATTAAGTCAGTACCATTCCCTGTTCTGTTGGCTGTCTGCCCCTAATCAAGTAAGCAATAATAACAATGAAAGGCGATTGCTCAAATTAGAGATGGAACCTGTATCAATCATGCTTGGTGGATGGTTAGGCGAATTTGCCACCTTAAAGATTGCCGAAACTTACTCACCGGAGTTCGCAGCAAACTCAATCCTCAAGATTTAGACAAAGCCTTAAACGCGGCGACGAAAACAGCACTGGAACAACACAAACGATTATTCTATCGCTGTCCCCCCGATTTTATCGGTCGGTTTTTAACACAGTTTTTTAAGGGTTCTGGATTAGCCGAATTACAGAAACCCCTGAATAATCAAGGAACGCCAGTAGTGGAAGAACGGCATTATGGGAACCCTGAGTGATTGTTTAGGTTATCGTGCCCGCTTAAGATTTTTGTCGGAGGCATCATGAGGCATTGGTGAAAACTCTGCAATTACCTCCGACTCGTTTTCCTTCTGATACCGAGTTGCGTTCTATCATGTCATTCTGAGCGAAGCGAAGAATCTGGATAGATGCTTCGCGTCACTCCGTTTCACTGCGTTCTGCTCAGCATGACAGATTCTACGTTAGACTGCAACTGGTCGCCCTAGTCTCAATTATCTGTCACATAATTATGTTTATTTAAATTGTTAAATCATGCGTTTTAGAACCCAGCGAACCCAATCATCAATACCATCGATTCAATTAATCCCTATGCTCAATGTGATCATGGGAGTTCTAGCATTTTTTGTAATGAATTCCATGCTGTTAACCACTCAAGAAGGCGTCAATGTTCAACTCCCTAATACTGAAACAACTCAAACTCAGCAGCCGGAAAAGCCTACTCCTTTAATTATACAATTGAACTCACGCGGACAATTAGTAATCGGTAATCAATCGGTCAGCCAAGAGCAATTGTTTGAGCAAATACAAACCTATTTATCTCAAAATCCTCAAGGGGCTGTTTTCTTGCAAGCCGATAGTCAATTGCCCTACGAGCAAGTGATTCAGGTATTGGCTCAAATGCGGGATGTGGGAGGCGATCGCGTTTCTTTGGCTATTGAGAGCAATTGAGAATCCTGCTTTTACTGACGAGGATCATCTTTAGCTAAAATAATGACTGTTATTTGATTTCCTGTGTCATCTTTGGCAGGTGTCAAAATCAGATAACGTTCAAATCTATCCTTCTTTATTTTGTAAAGAGTTCCTCCGCCATACTCGCCATCTCCTGTTATCGATAACGGCTCAAATTCTAAATCTTGCAGTTCATTATTCAAGCTATTAGCAAGTTCTTGGGGGGATATCGGATGATCTGCTGTTGTTTTTCGTGCTATTTTAAAATCAAAAATTGCCCTCTTAAACTTATCGGCTTCAATAAGCGTATCTAAGTCATCTTCTACATTAAAATCTTTTAATTTATGTTGTAATTTTAGAATCTCAATAGCACCGCTTAAAGATGCCATAACTAAAAATTCAGCTCTATCCTCTGTTTTATTTTCCACTAATTCTTTTAGATCATAACTTTCGGATTCTAGATAAATAGAAGTCTTACTGCCTTTGGAAATTAAATGCAAATACTTAGTTTCATTGCCTTTCGTATTTGACACTTCATAAACTCTAAAATTACCCTCATTTTTTAGAGGTTTGGGTTGCTGAAAGTTTTGATTAGGCAATAGTTCCTTCTCAAACTTAGACGCTACTGTTTCTAAGTTTTCTTCTATATGCCATATATAAGTTGCTTCATCAAACTCTGGTCTAAGTACACCACCAGAGCCTTTCTCTGCCCCTGGATAACGAGGGAATATTGCGAAAAAATTAACCTCTTTTTGGGCGGGTTGGGGTGGGGTAGAGTTTTGCTCAGACTCGTCTAATGTATCTGAAGTTTTGTTCTGATCGGTCTGAACAACATTTGATGTTTCAGAAGTTTGCTGCTTTTTTGTCTGAGACACTTTAGGACTAACAGACGGTTGGTTAATTGGCTGATTAGAAGACGGATTTGCCGGAGATTCCGGACGATTGATAATGATTTGAGAATTAGTCTGACGCCTCTGAGGAGTTTGGGCAAAAGTGACTGGACTCCTTTGAGGAGTGACTGTAGAAGTCGATTTCGGGGAGGGAGAGGATTTAGGAATGGAAGGAGAAGGTAATTTAGTAATTTTAACCGTTTCCTCTTTTTCAGGGTTCTCAGATTTTTTCAGATCATAGGAAATCGGTAGCATTAGCACAATACCATGCAACACCAAAGAAACCAGCAGCATAGGTCGCCACACCTTCTGTACAGAAGTCGGTAAGTTTTTCAGCAACTCAGGCGATTTCATACAAGCCTAGTTAAAAGCAGCAAGGATTTAATCCCAATTGAGTTTCATTTTGACACATTCGACAGTAGAGATGCGGCAAAACTCGTCTGTCAATAATTGGATGGGTAGGGACAGGTTTTACAGCTATCTGTAGGGGTACGGCAGTGTCCATCCGTGTCAACTTAAGCTCAACCCCTCACCCCCAGCCCCTCTCCCACGCCGGGGAGAGGGGAGCAAGAGCATCCGATCCCCCTTCTCCCGTGCAACAAAAGCGAAGCATCCTCTGTCCTCCCCCCTGCCAAAAAAGCGAAGCATCCTCTGTCCTCCCCCCTCTTGTAGGGGGGAACGAGGGGGGTAGGGGGGAACGAGGGGGGTAGGGGGGAACGAGGGGAGTCCGGAGTTGGGGTTAGGGGATGAGGGGGAAATGTTGAGAAGTAAAACCCGCCCCTACAGGCTTGTGTCTCTATCCCTTTCATTACTCGGACTCGGCGGATTTTCAGCCGGCTTAACCCATTTGTCGTATAAATCAGGGCGACGTTCCCGGGTTCTCTGAATCTGTTGGTCTTTGCGCCACTGGTCAATCGCCTGATGATTGCCCGATAATAAAACATCTGGGACGTGCCAACCGCGAAATTCAGCAGGGCGTGTCCACTGCGGATAGTCTAATAATCCGGCTTCAAAACTCTCTAATTTAAGGGATTCTACTTTCCCCACGGTTCCAGGACGTAATCTCACCACCCCATTAATTAGGGCGAGTGCGGGAATTTCACCGCAGGTTAAGACAAAATCCCCTAACGATACCTCTCGCGTCACTAAATGTAAGACTCGTTCATCGACACCTTCATAATGTCCACAGATAATCACAATCTGGTCATAACCCGTCGCCAACTCAACCAACAGGGGCTGGTTCATCGGTTGTCCTTGAGGCGTCATCAGAATCACTTCTCGCCGAGGTAATCTAGGTAACGACTCCACCGCCGCAAAAATTGGTTCGGGTTTCATTAGCATCCCCACCCCACCCCCATAAGGTTCATCATCCACCCGTCGGTGTTTATCGGTGGCAAAATCACGAGGATTGACTAAATGCACCTGGGCGATTTGTTTGGTCAATGCCTTACCCAGCAGTCCTGACGCCAGGGGAGAGGTAAAGAAATCCGGAAACAGGGTGACAACATCAAAACGCACAAGAATTGGGTCGCTGTTTAGACAAAAAAGGGTCAATAGTAACTCATAGTATAGGTAATTATTGGTATAATTTGCCATGATGATGGGGAAACAGCCGATTTCCTCTGAACGGCTCAGTGTCGTGAGTGAGCCTTCTTTGGCAGCTAAACAAGTGACCATTTCCATCGATTCACCGTATCGAGGCGGCTGTAGAGTGCATCTGATCAAAGCCAAGCGCGATGGTGTTTAGTTGTGGAGAAGCTTACCCAGGACAGCCTAAACCAGTAGTTGAGCTAGAGTCAAAATCGTAATAAAGTGACAGTTCTAGCCAAGCGCGATACTCAAGTATTGAACTCACCTTATGCCCGAACTCGACATCGACAGTATGCTGCAGTTAGACTCTCAATTCCAAGCGACGACAATGCCTCAATCGACAAAAACCGCAATCATTGTTATTGGTGGTGCGGAAGATAAAGTTCATGGACGGGAGATCCTGCAAACCTTTTTTCGTCGATCGGGTGCAGGTGAGGCGCGAATTGCGATTATTCCATCGGCGTCGCGAGAACCCGCGATTATTGGCGATCGCTATCAGCGGATTTTTGAGGATATGGGGGCAAAGGAAATTAAAGTCCTGGATGTGCGCGATCGCGCTCAAGGTTCGGATGCTGAGCTACAAGAGTATGTGGAAACCTGTACGGGTGTATTCATGACCGGTGGAGATCAACTGCGTTTGTGCGGTTTGCTCTCGGATACCCCGTTAATGGAAAAAGTCCGCCAACGGGCACATTTAGGGGAGATTACCTTAGCGGGAACCAGTGCAGGTGCGGCGGTGATGGGTCATCACATGATCGCAGGCGGTGGGAGTGGTGAGTCCCCGAATCGCTCCTTAGTCGATATGGCAACAGGGTTGGGGATTATTCCTGAAGTTATTGTCGATCAGCATTTTCTGAATCGAAATCGCATCGCCCGCTTGATGAGTGCGATCGCCATGCACCCAGATCGCTTGGGGATCGGCATCGATGAAGATACTTGTATCATCTTTGAGCGAGATGGTTGGTTACAGGTTATGGGCAAAGGTACGGTGACGATTATTGATCCCGGAGAACTGTCTCACACCAATCAAGTGGATATTGGCAGCACCGATCCCATTGGTCTACATAACCTCCGAGTCCATGTTTTATGTCATGGCGATCGCTATCATGTCTATAAACGAGCATTAATGCCAGTCAACGCCTAATGCAGAACGGCATTTTTGAGCGGGGGGATCTGGGGGAGATTTTAGCGGCTAAACTCAAAACCAGGTTCCCTTGAGCAAGCGCGTTGGGTTAAAACTCAAAAATCCTTCCAGAAAAATGTTCATAATGAACAGTTTGATGGCTTTGAACAGTCGGAAACTAGATAAGATGTCCCATCCACTCAAAACGAGTGAATCCAATCAGGGCAAGAGTAGACGACTCCCCCGATTACGTGGAGGACTTTTGAGAACGGGCAAAAATGTTGAGACAAAGTAAGTCGCGATACTTGAGAAGTCTACGCTCTAATCTGGAGATCCAGGGTAGGAGGATGTCACGTAATGTTACAGAAATTCCTAAAATAGATTTTGCACAATCCCTAGTTTGTGCTTCAAAAGCCGACATTGTGAACCATCCCCGATTTCATCACTAACTATGAGAATTCTAAAAATCCAGACGTTACGCGGTCCCAACTACTGGAGCATTCGACGCCATAAACTTATTGTCATGCGTCTTGATTTGGAGGAACTCATCGATAAACCCTCCAATGTACTTCCGGGATTCTACGAGGGACTGGTAGAGACGCTACCCAGTCTAGAGGATCATTTCTGTTCTCCGGGTGTTCGGGGTGGGTTCTTAAGTCGGGTCAAAGAAGGCACGATGATGGGGCATATTATCGAACATGTGGCGCTGGAACTTCAGGAACTGGCAGGAATGCGCGTTGGGTTTGGTCGGACTCGGGAAACTGGGACAGCCGGAATTTATCAAGTTGTTTTCGAGTACATTGACGAGCAGGCGGGTCGCTATGCGGCTAGGGCGGCTGTGCGCTTGTGCCAAAGTATTATCGATACTAGAGCCTATCCCCAACGGGAGTTAGCTCAAGACTTAAAAGACCTGAGCGAACTGGCTCGCGATGCGGCGTTAGGACCGAGTACAGAAGCCTTGGTCAAAGAAGCCGACGCCCGAGGCATTCCCTGGCTTACCCTAAGTGCCAGAGCCATGATTCAGCTTGGCTACGGGTTGCATCAGAAGCGAATTCAAGCCACCTTGAGTGATTACTCCGGAATTTTAGGGGTGGAATTAGCCTGTGATAAAGAAGGGACGAAGCAGATTTTGCTGGATGCGGGGGTTCCGGTTCCCCGAGGCACAACGGTGCTTTATTTGGACGAATTAGACAGCGCGATCGAGTATGTGGGGGGGTATCCGATTGTGATTAAACCCCTGGATGGTAATCATGGACGGGGGATTACGATTGACATCCGCAACTGGGATGAAGTGGAAAAAGCTTATGATCGCGCTAAAGATATTTCCCGTGCTGTGATTGTCGAGCGCTATTATCCCGGTTTTGACCACCGCGTCTTGGTGATTAACGGGAAAGTTGAAGCCGTCGCCCAGCGGATTCCAGCACGGGTAATTGGGGATGGTAAGTCCACGGTTGAGGAACTGATTGAACGGACGAACCGCGATCCCAATCGGGGCGACGGTCATGATAACGTCCTGACGAAAATTGTCGTCGATCATACGAGTCTGAGTGTACTAGAACGTCAAGGTTACAGTTTAGATACAGTCCTCAAAGAAGATGAGGTTTGTTATTTACGGGCAACGGCTAATCTGAGTACGGGGGGTATTGCCATAGACCGCACGGACGATATCCACCCGGAAAACGTTTGGTTAGCGGAGCGCGTGGCTAAAATTATTGGTCTGGATATTGCCGGCATTGATATTGTCACGCCTGATATTAGCCAACCCCTACGGGACATTGATGGCGTGGTGGTGGAAGTAAATGCGGCACCTGGATTCCGGATGCATGTCTGTCCCTCTGAAGGTTTACCGCGCAATGTCGCCGCGCCGGTGATGGATATGCTGTTTCCACCGGGACAAGCCAGTCGGATTCCGATTCTGGCGGTGACAGGGACGAATGGGAAAACCACCACCACTCGCTTGCTTGCCCATATCTATAAGCAAACGGGTCATGTTGTTGGGTATACCACGACGGATGGGATCTACATTGGCGATCATCTGGTGGAACAAGGAGACACCACTGGACCCCAAAGCGCTCAAGTGATTCTCAAAGATCCCACGGTTGAGGTGGCGGTATTGGAAACAGCACGAGGCGGGATTCTGCGATCGGGTTTAGCCTTTGATGCTTGTGATGTGGGTGTTGTTTTAAATGTCTCGGCGGATCACTTGGGCATTGGCGATATTGATACCCTTGACCAGATGGCGCATCTTAAGAGTGTAGTGGCTGAATCGGTGAGTCCTGCTGGGTATGCCGTTCTTAATGCTGAAGATCCCCTAGTGACAGAAATGGCACAGCGCGTCAAAGGGCATGTGGCATTTTTCTCCATGAATCCCGACAATGAGGTGGTGAAAGCTCATACCCGCCAGGGAGGTTTAGCAGGGGTGTATGAAAATGGCTACCTATCATTAATCCGAGGCGAATGGACGCTGCGGATTGAGAAGGCGGAAAATATGCCTGTAACGATGAGAGGAATGGCACCGTTCCAAATTGCTAATGCCTTAGCCGCGAGTCTCGCCGCCTTTGCTCAAGGGGTTCCGATTGAGGCAATTCGTGACGCTTTGACCACATTCCGGGCGTCTGTGGCGCAGACACCGGGACGGATGAATTTATTTAATCTGGGTGAGTATCATGCCTTGGTGGATTATGCCCATAATGCTGCCAGTTATGAAGCTGTGGGCGGCTTTGTCCGCAATTGGTCTGGGGAACGGGTTGGCGTCGTTGGTGGACCAGGCGATCGCCGAGATGAGGATTTCATTAATCTGGGACGACTCTCTGCGGACATTTTTGACCGGATCATTATTAAAGAAGATGCGGATTTACGGGGACGTCCCAGTGGCGAGGCGGCGGAGTTGATTCGCAAGGGAATTCTGGAGACGAATCCGGATCGGGAGTATGAAATTATTCTCAATGAAACCGACGCGATTAATACGGCGTTAGACGGCGTGGCGTCCGGTGGTTTGGTGGTGATTTTCCCGGAAAAGGTGAGTGGGACGATTCGCTTGATTGAGGAACGGCGTCCTCTACCGGAGAATGGCTATCAATCGGTGGGTGAGTCTCCAGTGGATTTACAGCCATCGGTGGCGAACCCGAGGTGATGGGAATGTAAGTCGGTTGGGCAAGGAGAAGCAGATGCGATCGCGATCGTAGTTCTTGTCGGTTGGGTAGAGCGTAAGCGAAACCCAACAGGCTCTTAGGAGAGAAAATCGGGGCGGGTTTAGTCACATCTGGAGTGCGATCGCAACGATAAAGGTAAAACCCGCCCCTACATATATCTTTTCACTCTACTGGACTGACACAGCTAAAATTGTGGGATAGGTTTTACGGTTAAATCGGGCGCACGTCGGTGCGCCCCTACGGTTTCTTTGCCATAATTATAAATCATCTAATTATAGCATCCATCTGACGTATTAATGGGCTTGGTGACTGCTATAGCAGACATTGAGGTTTTGAAGATAATAGCAGGCAATGAAAATTCAAATCAAAAATCTTGGTGTTTTAAAGCAAGCTGAATTCACGCTTGGCGATTTGACAATCATTTGTGGTGGTAACAATACTGGCAAGACCTACGCCACTTATGCCCTGTTTGGCTTTTTGTATAGTTGGCGGCAGATATTTTCTATCGAGATAGAGTCCGATAAAATCGAACAATTACTGGCAGAAGGTGCAGCTCGTATTGATATAACCGAATATATTGAACAAGCTCAACAGATTGTTCTTCAAGGGTGTCAAGACTATACCCAGCAATTATCAAAGATTTTTGCTACATCAGCAGACCGATTCAAAGAAACCGAATTTTATGTGAATTTGGACACCAAACATATTCAGTTAAACAGTCGATTTGAGCGGAGAATGAGTACCGCGAGTTCAGATATTTTTTCAATGACTAAAAGCGAAGAAAGCACAGAACTTGTTATCACCCTTTTAGTTGAACAAGAAAAAGCAAAGATACCAGTAGATATTATTGAACGGATTATTGCTGATGCCCTTAAAGACATCATCTTTGCCCAACTTCTACCTAACCCTTTCATTGCCAGCGCTGAACGGACAGGTGCTGCCATTTTTCGCAAAGAGTTGAATTTCGCCCGTAACCGCTTACTTGAAGAAATGGGTCAGGCTGATCAGCAGATCAATCCCATAGAGCTTTTATTCAAAGATTATGAAGATTATGCACTGCCAATAAAAACCAATGTGGAGTTTACCCGAAAACTAGAAAGCCTTGTCAAAAAAAGCAGTTTTATTGTTGGTAACTATGCCGATGTATTGTCAGATTTTGCTGACATCATCGGCGGTGAATATTCCGTCAGCCGTAACGATGAGCTTTATTACCAGCCAAAGGGAAAACGAGTCAAACTTGCCATGGATGAAAGTTCCAGTGCTGTGCGTTCCCTTCTCGACATCGGCTTTTACCTGAACCACGAAGCCCAGCACGGTGATTTGCTCCTAGTAGACGAACCCGAACTAAACTTGCATCCCGAAAACCAGCGCCGCATTGCACGGCTCTTTGCTCGACTGGTTAACCTTGGCATTAAGGTTTTTATCACCACCCACAGCGATTATCTTATTAAAGAATTGAATACGCTGATCATGTTAAACCATGACAAACCACATCTTCAGCGTATTGCTAAAGAAGAAGGTTATCAGAAAGCGGAACTGCTCCGTGCTGAAAAGGTTAAAGTCTATATTGCAGAAGAAGCACGGATACAACTAGAGGGAAAGACGAGAAAATCTAAATACCAAACCCTTACGCCAGCCAATATCGATCCCGAATTTGGTATTGAAGCCCGCAGCTTCGATAAAACTATTGAAACAATGAACCGAATTCAGGAAGCGATTGTCTGGGGTGAGGAGTAATGTCTGATATTGCTATCCTCAAAGAGATGATTAAAGACACCGCGACAGTGCCATTAACGAAAAATAATTACGGCAAAAATCAAGTTATTCTCGAAGAAGCAACTGATTACTCTGTCACGGTTAATGGGATGCCCGATAATGATCAAGTTATTGTGATCAAAACAGATGCTTTTAGCGCACCGAATGCCATTTTTAAAGGCAATCGTGGTGAATGCAAGCGTGCAGATTTTGTCATCATTGCTGACACGGACACTAAAAAGCGCATCATCTTTATTGAACTTACAGCAGTTTTCAAGTTAGTAGACTACAGACGATCATTGCGCTGAAAAGCAAGCCGATACAATTTTGTATTCCATAAAAGTGAAAAGCGCTGTAAAGCGAAGAAAGACTCAGAGACAGAAATTATACAGCAACTGACTGGCGCACAGTGTTTTGTGGCGTATTGTCAGGAAATCGGTAGAAAGTTTTGGCAGCAAAAAAGTTTTCTTGACAATTATCAGTCTCGTTTCGTTAGTATCGGTCATATCAACGTTCCCAAGAGAAAAACACGCATCGAACGGTCAACTGGCAATTATGATAGTCCTGAGCGGATGTTAAAAATTGACTGGCCCGATTATATTGAATTCAATCACTTGGCTGGACGTAAATAAGCGCTGCATCATAATAGAGAATTGGTATCACTTCACACTAAACAGGGCTGGCTGAAGAAGTATTGTGGTGAAGGTAGGGAGTAAGCTGTCATGCATTTAAATTGGGTATTAGTAGCGAGCAAGATGCAAAGCCTGCGGCATGGCTTCGCTTAACGCACTACAAGGCTTTCGCCATTATTGACATTAAGGTTTAAATGCCGAACAACTTAGGAGGATCAAAGAGTGCGATCGCACTTTGCTAACTAAGCGATGGTAAGATTGACTGTGGCAGTAGCTGTGCCACCATTACCATCTAAGATGATATTGGTGAAATTATCGTACCGATGTGCGCCCGGAAAATTTAGCGAATCGGAATAAAATCCGCCTCACTCAAGAGGTTAGCATTCACTCCCTGGAGAATTGCTAACGTCTCCTGTTCAAAACCAATCAGCGTATTTTTTCCATCTTGAGTAATCGATAACTGACCAAAAGTGAGACCCTCGGCTAAGCCAATTAAATCCTCACCGTCTTGGAAATCAACAATTGTATCTGTACCTTCATTCATAGCAATGATAAAAGTATCGCTACCACCACCACCAGAGAAGTCATCCCCTGTGAGGGTATCATGACCGAGACCGCCGCGCAGGATGTCATCCCCATCATCCCCCCAGATTTGGTCATCGCCAGCTTCACCCAAGAGTTGGTCATTACCACCTTTGCCACCGATGCGGTCATTGCCCTCACCACCGAAAATGATATCATCGCCACCGATACTAACTTGGGGGGAGCGTTGGTTCAAGTCACCGCGTAAGACATCATCCCCGTCACCGCCGAAGATGGTATCATTTCCCAGGTTACCTGCAATCGTGTCATTCCCGTCAAATCCGTTAATGCGATCATTATCTGGCGTGCCAACTAAAGTATCGTTGTTGGGGGTGCCATCGATTCCTGAGAGGATACTGCCAAACACCACATAAGTTTCTCCTGCACTCCTGTTACCGTTGGGATCAGCACCGTCGGCACCGATAATCAAGTCATCAATTCCATCCCCATTGATATCTCCGGCTCCGCTGACCGAACCACCTGAGGAGTCATCCTGATCAGTGCCGTTGATGACAAAGCCATTGCTACCGTTGAGTTCAGACAAGTTGAGTGAAGCCTTGAAACCTTCATTGTTACCAAAGACCACATACGTTTCTCCTGCCATCTCGTTATCGTTGGGGTCAGCATTCGTAGCACCGATAATCAAGTCATCAACACCATCCCCATTGATATCTCCAGCTCCACTAACCGAACCACCTGAGCGGTCAAGCTGATCAATGCCGTTAAGGACAAAGCCATTGCTACCGTTGAGTTCAGACAGCTCCAGTGAAGCCTTAAAACCTTCACTGTTACCAAAGACCACATAAATTTCTCCTGCAAAAGAGTTACCGTTGGGATCAGCACCGTCGGCACCGATAATCAAGTCATCAATGCCATCCCCATTGATATCTCCGGCTCCGCTGACCGAAGCACCTGAGAAGTCAAGCAGATCAGTACCGTTAATGACAAAGCCATTGCTACCGTTGAGTTCAGACAAGTTGAGTGAAGCCTTGAAACCTTCGCTGTTACCAAAGACCACATACGTTTCTCCTGCACCCGATATACCGTTGGGATCAGCACCCGTGGCACCGATAGTCAAGTCATCAATGCCATCTCCATTGATATCTCCTGCTCCACTAACCGAACGACCTGAGAAGTCAAACTCATCAATGCCGTTGATGACAAAGCCATTGCTACCGTCGAGTTCAGACAGCTCCAGTGAAGCCTTGAAACCTTCGCTATTACCAAACACTACATAAGTTTCTCCGGCTAAAGAGTTAGTGTTGGGGTCAGCAAAATAGGCACCGATAATCAAGTCATCAATGTTATCTCCATTGATATCTCCTGCTCCACTGACCGAAGTACCCGATAAATCACCCGGATCAATGCCGTTAATGACAAAGCCATTGCTACCGTCGAGTTCAGACAGCTCCAGTGAAGCCTTGAAACCTTCGCTGTTACCAAAGACCACATAGGTTTCTCCTGCACTCAAGTTACCGTTGGGTTCAGCACCTAATGCCCCGATAATCAAGTCATCAATGCCATCTCCATTGATATCTCCGGCTCCACTGACCGAAAAACCTGAGAAGTCACCCGGATCAATGCCGTTGATGACAAAGCCATTGCTACCGTTGAGTTCAGACAGGTTGAGAGAAGCATTGAAACCTTCGCTTTGACCAAAAACCACATAAGTTTCTCCTGCAAAAGAGTTACCGTTGGGGTCAGCAAAATAGGCACCGATAATCAAGTCATCAATGCCATCCCCATTGATATCTCCTGCTCCACTGACCGAACGACCTGAACGGTCAAGCTGATCAATGCCGTTGATCACAAAGCCATTGCTACCATCCAATTCACTAAGATTTAAAGATGCCGTTGCCATAGTGTCTTTCGTTAATTTCGCGCTTCTATGGTTCTATTCGTCCCAGAAGCCACTGTTTTCTGCACAAGGGTGAGAAAATGGGGAATACTGTTAAGTTTTGTAACAAAAACGGGAGTTTGGCATAATCGTCTCACCATTGACCCGACTACTAGATCAAAGCAGATGATTTGATCAACCAGAGTTATAGGGATTCGAGTATCTTGATATTATGGTGGGTAATCAGTAACTCAATGAAGAACTCAGGCAGGTAGTCATCAAAGCACAACAGCATCCTGCTAATACGAAAATGCGGCAAATGAAAAGACGATTTATTGATGCTATTAATGAGACATTCAGCTCATTTGTTAAACCTAGCAATTGTTGCAATAAAAGACTGGGCAATGAAAATCTAGAACAACTTGTAGTATCAGACTTAAATCCTCTTGGCTCTTCTAGAGTGGTTATGATAAATTACCTGATAATAGTATTCAACAGGCTACATTCCATGAAACATAAGAAAATTGCATCTGTCATACTTTTAGCTTCCATCCTCATTGCCTATCCTACATCTGCTCAGAATAAAGAAACTTCTCGGCGGGAACTATACATTCTTTGCTCAAAATTTCCCCTCAATTCTCAATGTAAAGGACTGGAAATTCCCATTCCCTTAGATGAACGCAGTGGTGAAGAGGCTGGCTGTTCCTTACTTTCTGGCAATAGTAATCAAAGTGGGAAGTGTAAGGTAGTGGCAACAGAAGAAAGTTTGACTGTATACCTGGAGGATGAAGAAGGAGAACCCATTGAGTTTTTGGATAACCAACTTCCCAGTTTAGAGATTAAAATCTTTTTTGAGACTGTCTTTGCTCAGAATTACCAAATTTGGAATAAAGTTCACAGGTTAGAATTTGGCTACCTTGTGAAACCCGATTCTAATCAAGGCAATCGCACCAAATTCCTGACAATTCTCACCAATGAAAACATCCCAAATTCTCTAAACACTCAACTCAGTCTAACTCCTACATCCGCAGAACTCTTATCCCAGAGCCAAGTAAACACTCTCTCAAATTTCTCTTCTCCAGTACAGCGATTATTAGAAACTAAAGAATGTATACGGTGTGATCTACGCGGTGCTGACTTGGCTGGTGCTAATTTAAATGAGGCTAACTTGGAAGGTGCGAGTCTGCAAGGAGCCAATCTACAAGGTACCACACTTGTGAGAGCTTACCTGGTTGGCGCGAACCTCAGCCAAGCTAATCTCACTGAAGCGGTTCTCACAGGAAGTAATCTCACCTTAGCCTCGCTTACTGAGTCGAGCTTGGAAGGTGCAGACCTGAGTGCTGCGAATCTACAAGGTGCTAATCTACAACTGGCTAATCTCAAGGGAGCCAAATTGATTGCACCTACTTTGATACAAGATGCTGATCTAAGAAATACCAACTTGGAAGATGCCAACATTCAAGGTGCAAACTTGGAAAGAGCAAACCTAGAAGGAGCAAATCTGCAAGGAGCAAACCTCAGCGATATTTCAATTCGTTTGCAGGATATACCTGGTAATTACAGTTTTGGTGAATTTTTGCTTGATCTTGCAATTGGTTTTCCTATTAGCAACAGAGGTACAAAATTTTACACTAACCTACGTAATGTGAACCTGAGAAATGCGACCTTGACAGGGGTTAACTTGGAAGATGCATTACTAGACGGTGCAGATTTAAGCAATGCCAATCTCAGTGAGGCAAAATTGAATGATGTGGATTTATCAGGTGCAAACTTGTGTGGTGCAACTATGTCTGACGGTTCTACTTCCAATCTAGGCTGCTAGTATCTGTTTGTGCCATTATGCCAAAGTCCAAATTCGTTCAAGGGTGTACATTGTACACCCACTGATTGTCAGGTTATCTTTTTGCGCTTACGCATAAACCCAAAATCTTCAACAGCAGCTTTTTACCTTGATTATTCTTTGGGCAGTTAATTACTGGACTTTAGACTAAATTTTGGCATTTGAAGAAACTGAATTACAAGCAACGAAGGAAGGTTAATCGTGCAATCAGGAATGAAATGGATTAGTGTGTTCGCCCTCTCTTTAAGTATATGGGGATTAGGATGTGGGGTGGCAATAGCAGCCGAACCCAGTCTGGGGAGTTCTTTTAAAGAGTGGTGTCTGAACGGTGGGAGCTTGTCAGATGAAACGAGAAAAACAGTCTATATACTGTTAGAACAAGCAGGCACAAGTGATTGTTCTCAAGCTGATGCAACTCTGTTGAGTCGTACTGAGCTTCAGCTCTGGGACAACTCAATAACAGATATTAGTCCTTTGGCTGGATTTTCCAATCTGACTAAGCTTTACCTCGAGTCCAACTCAATAACAGATATTAGTCCTTTGGCTGGACTTTCCAATCTGACTGTACTTTCCCTCGAGTCCAACTCAATAACAGATGTTAGCCCCTTGGCTGAACTTTCCAATCTGACTAAGCTTTACCTTAACAACAACTCAATAACAGATGTTAGCCCTTTGGCTGGACTTTCTAATCTAACTAAGCTTTACCTTAACAACAACTCAATAACAGATATTGGTCCTTTGGCTGGACTCTCCAATCTGACTGTACTTTACCTCGACTCCAACTCAATAACAGATGTTAGCCCTTTGGCTGGACTTTCCAATCTGACTGTACTTAATCTTGGCAACAACTCAATCACAGATGTTAACCCTTTGGCTGAACTTTCCAATCTGACTAAGGTTTTCCTCACCAACAACTCAATAACAAATATTAGCCCTTTGGCTGAACTTTCCAATCTGACTGTACTTTACCTTTACTCCAACTCAATAACAGATATTAGCCCTTTAGCTGGACTTTCCAATCTGACTGTACTTAATCTTGACAACAACTCAATAACAGATATTAGCCCTTTGGCTGGACTCTCCAATCTGACTGAGCTTTCACTCGGGAACGCTGATTTTTTCATCATCGGTGAAAACTCAATAACAGATATTAGCCCTTTGGCTGGACTTTCCAATCTGACTGTACTTAATCTTGGCAGGAACTCAATAACAGATGTTAGCCCCTTGGCTGAACTTTCCAATCTGACCAAGCTTTCCCTCGGCTCCAACTCAATAACAGATATTAGCCCTTTGGCTGGACTCTCCAATCTGACTAAGCTTTACCTTGACTCCAACTCAATAACAGATGTTAGCCCTTTGGCTGGACTTTCCAATCTGACTGAACTTTTCCTGAGCAGCAACTCAATAACAGATGCCAGCCCTCTGGCACAACTTACAAATCTGAGGAGGCTTTTCCTTGGAGATAATCTCATCGCACAGCCAACTTGCCCAGTCAGTCCCCCAGGTGTTTGCTCTTTTTCCCCCAGGTGTTTGCTCTTTTCTGTAGAGGGATCTGAGACTTACTGTATCAAATTTCAGGATTTTTAGCAGAGTAACACAACGCTATTCACTTACTCCCTCAGTTATCCTTTCTAATAATTTTACCCCCTGGCATTAGACCATAAAAACACCCCTTCAGCCCAAAAAAGGAGTGATACAGAGGTGAGGAGCGATCGCGACTTTACCCAAAAATTGAAACACTGTCTGGTTGTGGGTTTGACGGGTTTTGGGAGTGCGATCGCCTAAAAGTACACTTTGCCTTTAAATAATTTATAGACTCTCAATATCAAAGAGAAATTAAAGATGAATTTTAAAAGACGAATTGAACATTGGTTTAATCAGAATTTTGATGTAGTGCAACGCCATCAATTTAACTGGGAGATTAGACCCAAGTCTGCTCAAGGTTGTGTTTCTAGCTGTTTACTATTTGGGCTGATTTTTTGTGCATTATTTTGGCTCACCATCAAATTTTATTCGATTGTGTTTTCGCTCGTAATGACTCGCTTAGGCATTGCCCCAAGGTTAGGAATCCCTTTAATCATTACGGTTTTTTTCGGATGCTTCATCAACCTGCCGCTCTATCTGGTATTACAATGTCAGGGTCGCAGATACTATAAATTCCTGCCAGTATTGATATCGCTTACACCCGGTTCTTACATCCGTTCTTACATCGGCTTAAATGTATCAGGCGGTTTGATTCCCATCGTTTTGGCGCTCTATCAATTTCATCGCACTCAACCTTTAGCTATTTTAATCGTGATGACAATTGTTGCACTGATTAGCTATTTTTTTGTCACTGTATTACCAGGAATAGGGATTTATTTGACTTTCTCAGGTTTTTGGATTGTAACACTCATAGCTGTTTTGGCATCAATGATATTCATAGCTGCTTTTACAGAAATGGGATTAGTGACAAGTGGTGTTGCTCGTCTTGATGTTCCAGTTGCTTTTGCTGGAGGTGTCTTAGGAACAACTATTGGGGGTGATCTACTGCATCTAAAAGATCTTCATGTTAATAGGGTAGCAAGTGTACTAAGTATTGGTGGTGCTGGGTTAGAGGATGGAATCGCCAAGTGTGGTATTTCTGCTTTAATTATTGCTGAATGGCTTCCGGTTGTCGGTGAATTGTTTTCCTTTAACTGAGGTTGTTCACTACCTCAGTGCTTGGGGAGGTAATGGTAATTTTCGCCCACCATTGCCTTTCTCCACAACGGATGCCCGACAAGGATTACAAAACTTCATACAGTGCCGTTTTCTTTTGTTCGACTACTTAGGGCTTGCTGCACAAGTGTGGAAGGTACACCAGGTAAGGACTTCAAGCCATTGAGTGCCCCAACAAGTGCAAGGTTTTTACCCCTTTACACGCCAATATCCTGGGATTTTCGCTGACCTTTGCGCCGAATTTTACCTCAACAGAGGCTTGAAACCATTGCCTATTCCCTATTCCCTATTCCCGATCCCCACCACAAGACTTATTCAGCAGACCCTACTTATAACCCTCATATCGTAATAAACGGGATAATCTGGAGGCGAGAGTGTATCAAAGCCAGGAAATGAAAAGGATTAGTGTTATCACCCTCTTCTTAAGTCTGTGGGGATGGGGATATGGAGTTGCTATAGCTGCCCAACCCAGTCTGGGGAGTTCTTTTAAAGAGTGGTGTCTCCAACGAGGCAGTTTATCAGCCTCTTTAAGAAAAACAGTTGAGGTACTGTTAGAAGAAGCAGGTACAAGTGATTGTTCTCAAGCCGATGAAATTCTGTCGAGTCTGAATTATCTTGTCCTTGGCTATAACCAAATAAAAGATGTAAGTCCTCTGTCTGGACTTACCAATCTGACTGTGCTTAACCTCTGGAACAACCAAATAACAGATATCAGTTCTCTTTCTGGACTTACCTCACTGACTGAGCTTTACCTCAACAATAACCAAATAACAGATATTAGTCCTCTGTCTGGGCTTACCAATTTGACTGTGCTTAACCTCAACAATAACCAAATAACAGATATCAGTCCTCTTTCTGGACTTACCTCACTGACTGGGCTTATCCTCGGTGGTAACCAAATAAAAGATGTAAGTCCTCTGTCTGGACTTACCAATCTGACTGTGCTTAACCTCAACAATAACCAAATAACAGATATCAGTCCTCTTTCTGGGCTTACCTCACTGACTGTGCTTATCCTCTACTCTAATCAAATAACAGATATCAGTTCTCTTTCTGGACTTACCTCACTGACTGTGCTTATCCTCAGTGATAACCAAATAACAGATATCAGTCCTCTGTCTGGACTTACCAATCTGGATGCGCTTTACCTCAACAATAACCAAATAACAGATATCAGTCCTCTGTCTGGACTTACCAATCTGGATGCGCTTTACCTCAACAATAACCAAATAACAGATATCAGTCCTCTGTCTGGACTTACCAATCTGGATGCGCTTTACCTCAACAATAACCAAATAACAGATATCAGTCCTCTGTCTGGACTTACCAATCTGGATGCGCTTTACCTCAACTCTAATCAAATAACAGATATCAGTCTTCTTTCTGGACTTACCAATCTGGATGCGCTTTACCTCAACTCTAATCAAATAACAGATATCAGCCCTCTGTTGGAACTTACCAATCTGAATTATCTTATCCTTGACAATAACCAAATAACAGATATCAGTCCTCTGTCTGGACTTACCAATCTGACTATACTTATCCTTGACAATAACCAAATAACAGATATCAGCCCTCTGTCGGGACTTACCAATCTAGGAGGGCTTATCCTCAACTCTAACCAAATAACAGATGTTAGTCCTCTGTCTGGACTTACCAATCTGACTGTGCTTAACCTCAACTCTAACCAAATAACAGATGTTAGTCCTCTGTCTGGACTTACCAATCTGAGGAGGCTTCACCTTAAAGACAATCCTATACCACAGCCAATTTGCCCAATCAGTCCCACAGGTTTTTGCGAGTTATGACCATAAGATTTCATTTCCTATTACGATAAAGTTTATTTAGCACGGATGGGTAGTCCAGTATAAGGTGACTTTGACGTCGGGACATTAGCCGGAACCCAAGCACTGGTTGTGCAATTAGGCGGTGAAGTCAATCTTCTTCAAAAAAAGAACCAGAGGTTGGATAAATCATTCTCTGAGGCACTGTCTATGTCTGAGGTATTGTCTCTGAAATTGGACTCCGTATTTATTACCTCAGTGGATATCCCACTTTGATTACCTAAGATAGGGACTTCCCCGGCTGTTTGAATGGGCAAATCCAACCAATCACTCAACTCAACGGCTAGCCAGTCTAGCTCCACTGGAGTCAATTGGCGTATTCCCCCAATCAACGAACCTTTTTCTAGTGCATAACATTGATTCCCTACCCAGATATTCAGTCCACTATACAGAAGTTTTGGCTTACTGGTCTTTTGCATGGTGTCGAAGTATTCTTTGTAGGTGACGCGCTCAAGTTTGATGATATCTTTGGTTGGTGATGAATATCTTTTTTTAATACCTAACCAGTTCCTAGTTAAGTAAATCTCTCTTGGCTCAATGGACAACTGAATCTCTTCAAATATTTTGCCAATAATCTTTATCCATATTGACGAAACTATCCACAGCGTAAATGGTGCAACCAATAATAAAGTTTCAAGTTTCCAAAAGCCTAACAGTAAGAGAAGACACCAGAAGCTCGTTTGCTTCAACCCAGAAAAAATAACTTGGAGTTTCTGTTTAAGGGGAAGCGGAGGAATAACAATTTGTAGTTGGTCATCCGTTTTAGTTAGAACAACTCGGCTACCCCTAGGCTTTACGTGAACCTTTGCTAAGGACTGTAGTGTCAGTTGCTCCTTTTGTAAAGCATCCAAGGCTGACCGAGCATTCTTGAATCGCTGACTAAGATCGGGTTGAATTAGTAATTTAAGCCAGGTTTGGAACGGCTTACTGGCGAGTCGTTCCCCCTCAAACCGAATACAACCGTTGCGGCTGGGTAAATCAGCGGGATGGGTTCTAGTTAGCAAGTCAATTAATGTAGCACCCAAGCTATACAAATCTGAGGCAGGAATTGTCTTGCCACCAAACTGCTCAGGTGGCATATAACCATAGGTACCGACGACTGTAATCGTGCCACCATCTGCTACCGTTTGCACTGAGCCAAAATCAACGAGATAGATTTGACCAAGACTATTCCCACTACGATCGCCCAACAGAATATTGCTTGGCTTAATATCCCGATGAATAACAGGTGGTTGGTGGGTGTGGAGGTAATCCAAAATTTTTAATAATTCCTGGGCAATTGCCCTGAGATCTGCTTCACTGAAGTGACGCCCAACTTGCATCCAGTCCTGGAGCGATCGCGCCTCAATGTAACTCTGCACTAGGGCGAACCCTTTGCCTAACTGGGTATCAACCTCAAAGGAGTCAAGATACTGAGGAATTAATGGATGATCAAGAGCCTTGAGAGTTTTTGCCTCTCGTTCAAACAGTTTCAGATCCTCCCAAGTAAAATCCGGATCAAGCAAAAGTAATTTGATCACAACGGGCGAATGGGTTTGTAAATCACTCGCCAAAAACGTCCTCCGCCCTCTTTGGCGACCGAGCATGGATTGAATACGGTAGCGATCATTCAAGAGTTGATTAATCATGTCTTATACCCCACATTCCTTTAAACGCTAACTGTAACCGCTTGAGGGTTTGTTGCAACACCTGCGAATGTACTTGCTTGAGTTCAGGGATGTCTTTTTTGGCTTGAGTCAGGTTTTTGCACTGGCTAGCATAGGTGGGTGCTGATTTATCGGCTGGTATGATGTACTCATATTGAAGCGAACAAGCGTTAACTTGGCGTGGCACTTTAGTTTAACCGCCACCGCCACCTCCACCTCCGCCACCGCCACCGCCACCTCCGCCACCACCGCCGCCACCACCACCACCACCACCACCACCGCCACCGCCACCATCACCGCCATCCCCACCACCCCAAGAGATAGCCTTTTTAGATGTGCGATGATAAAAACAGTTTGGACAATAGTAATAGTAAGTCACTCGCCCTCTACCCCTAAAATAGGACAAATAGGACGTTGACCGAGTTTTGCTCATCGTTAGCTTTCTACAACGCGGACATAGGTGGGCAAGAACTTTTCTGATAGCCAGACCAATGAATGGCAAACTCCAGAGCATATAGACGAAAAATTGTTTAAATTGCTGCCATTGAGGTTGAGGAAGATTCAAAACCGATGAGGGAAAGATAATTTGCACTTCGAGTTCATGTCCAGGTAGTAATAATTGACTGGCAACAAATTCAAAGGTTTTACCATTAAGACTTCGACGAGTAGCGGGAATTCCATAGGCTGTATAACTGAGGACTTTACCTGAGAGGACTTCGGGTAAGTGAACGCTAACTGTACCTGATAGAACAGGTACTTGGCGCTCCGCAAAAATGGCTTTCCAGTAAACCTGGGTTTTGTCACCATTGACTTGTATCCCGCCGATGACGCGATACTTGAGTACAAAAACATGAGATTCAGGTGGATTCAGAGGATGCTGCCAGCGAATCCAAAGTTGATTGTTTTCAATTCCTGTCGTCGTTGCTAAAGGTTGCCCGTTCTCGGTAACCGTAACATCGGTAATTTCATCCACCTTGTTCAGAGGAATGTAGCGATATCGTTCGTTGGTGTAATCATCGGTAAAAACATAATGCTGTGTTTCTGTTACCCACATATCACCATTGGGTTGAACATCCATTTCTACATTGATGGAATCCCAGTAGAAGGGAATGTCTGATGCAGTTGAATGGGTGATTGGAATTAGAATCGTCACGAAAACTGCCATGATTACAATGGCGATTCGGTGAAGTTGTCGAGAATTAAACATAATCCGATTTGACCTGCTTAAAATCTTGTCTTTCAAGTTATTCTGAGTCACTGAGACGCTACATTTCCTTGTAACTGATTAATTGATCTCAAGCAGGGAATAACAGAGCAGAGTAATCACCAATGTGCCGAAAAAATTCAACACCAAACCCTCACGTACCATGCGACTGATAGGGAACTTTCCTGTACTGTAGACAATCGCATTGGGAGCTGTAGCGACTGGCAGCATAAAAGCACAACTAGCACTAATCGTGGCAGGAATCATCAGCAGGGTTGGCTCTAATTTTGCAGCCAATGCCGCTGCACCCAAAATTGGCATCAGCAGGGTGGTTGTTGCTGTATTGCTAGTGACTTCAGTCAGAAAGGTGACAACTAGGCAAATAAGTGCCAGTGTTAACAGCATCGGCAAAACTGACAGATTCGATAGCAATTGTCCCAAAGACTCGCTTAAACCTGAAGCCGAGAAGGCATTGGCAATGGCAATCCCGCCGCTAAAGAGAATGAGTAAACCCCAGGGTATGCGCTCCGCTGTTTCCCAGTCGAGTAGTTTACCCCCTTGACCATCAGGTAGGATGAACATAACCACAACCATGAACAGTGCCACCGTACTGTCCCCCACTTCTGGCGTACCCAACAGCCGACTCCAGCCACCAAAGGGTTCAATGCGCGTACTCCAGGCTAGAGCCGTGATCACAAAGATAATCAGTACCCGTTTTTCGGCAGCGCTCCAAGGATTGAGTGTGGGGAGTTCCAGCGTTGATTTACCCCGCAAATGCCGCGTCAGCCACAGCCAAGTTAAAGGCACCATTAACACGACGACAGGTACACCCAATTTCATCCAGTCTAGAAAACTGAAAACCTTGCCGGTAATTTCTTCGTACTGGGCAAGAAAAATGACATTAGGCGGCGTACCGATAGGAGTACCAATCCCGCCAACACTTGCTCCATAGGCGATTCCCAGGAGTAACGGCACTTCCAGCCGTCGATTGGCACACTGCTCTAGTACCGCTACGGCTATTGGTAGCAGCATCAGTGTTGTGGCGGTGTTCGATACCCACATACTCAGTAGGGCTGAAGCCAGCATGAATCCTAGCACGAGAGTTTTGCCCCCATCCCTGCCCACTAGACGCACCATCCCAATAGCTAGACGACGATGGACTCCGCTTTTCTCAATCGCCGTCGAAAGCATAAATCCGCCGAGTAGTAACATGATCAGGTGATGACCATAGGCAGTGGCTACCTGTTTGTCGCTCAGCACACCAGCGCCGGGAAACACCGCAAACGGGATTAGCGACGTAGCCGGAATCGGGATTGGCTCGAAGCACCACCAGACGGCACAGAGTACGGTTACGGCTGCAGTCCAGCACTCATCCAGGGATTGATTCACCAGCCGCAGCCAGACAAACACAATCGTTGCTAGAACTGGACCACCAATTAACGCCAACCTCTGATAATTCGCTTTCATAGTCAAGATTGAATTTCGCGCTTGTATTTTTCTATTCGTCCCAGAAGCCGCTTTTTTCTGCACAAGGGTGAGACAATGGGGAGTAAATCGGGAATAGTGTTAAGTTTTGTAACAAAAACTGGAGTTTGGCATAATCGTCTCACCATTGACCCGACTACTAGATCAAAGCAGATGATTTGATCAACCCGAGTTAAAGGAATTCGAGTGTCTTGATATTATGGTGGGTAATCAGCAACTCAATAAAGAACTCAGGCAGCTAGCCATCAAAGCACAGCAGCATCCTGCAAATACGAAGATGCGGCAAATAGCGTTAACCCGGTTAGTCAATGCCATTCAGCGTTCCGGTCAACTTTGTCGTCCCTATTCGGGTCAGTTTCCTGGCTTGTATGAGGACATTTATAGTTCCGCCTGCAATCGCACGTTTCTTTATATCTGTCAAAATATTGATGGGTATGATCCGAATCGAGGAGAGGTAATAGCATGGGTTAATTTCATCATGAAAAGACGATTTATTGACGCGATTAATGAGATATTCAGCTCCTTTGTTAAACAAAGCCATTGTTCGACTAAAAGACTGTGGACTGAAAACCTAGAACAGCTTGTAGAATCAGAATTAAATCCTCTTTTATCCTCGGAGATCATATTCTGGATCAAAGAAGATCCAGACGGTCTTTTTCAAACCACACACATCTCGAATCATACCGAGGTAAATTTTCAATATTTAGTGATCAAGAGAATTGAAGGATATTCATGGCGAGAATTATCCGAGCATTTAAAAATCCCACTGTCAACTCTCAGTCGATTCTACGACCGTTGCTTGACTCGGTTTTCTTCCCATTTGCGAGAATATTTGTATTAATTATATTAGTTAAAGACATTAATCATGAATGAAATAGTGCCAAAAGAAACATTTAGTGTAGCGTTAACTAAATCAGTACATTATCTAGCGAACCAGTCGGCAAAACAGCAGTCTAATCCCGAAATAGCGCAACAAGTTTATTTCAATACTTTGACCGTACATACTGTCAATTTTTACTGTCAGTGTATGGGTATTGAGACAAATTTACTAGAAAGGTGTAGCCAAGATTTAGTGGCATCAACTTCTCCAGAGGTTGCCGATTTATCACTCAAAAATATAGGGACGCTAAAGTGCATTCCGGTCGGCTCAGAGTCCCAAGTGGTTAAGATTCCTGCTGAAGTTAGGGAAAACCAGATTGGCTATTTAGTTGTGCAGTTCAACGAATCCCTTACCGAAGGAACACTACTGGGATTTGCCAAAACGGTGAAAACATCAGAGTTACCGTTCATTCAGTTAGGTTCGCTGGAAGATTTTCTGGAGGAGATAGAAACCCTGACGACACTAATCAACTTGAGTCAGTGGTTTGAGAATATCTTTGAAAAAGGTTGGCAAAATTTTACCGAAGCGTTTAAACCTTCAGCACCGCAACCCGCATGGCGTTTTATGCCAAATCCAAGTCAAGTCACTCCTGTTTCCCACAAAAATAAGCAAGGAAGAGACTCAGAGAGTTTTCCAAGTCGATTGGGGATGAAAAAGCCTAGAGTGACAGGGGTTAAACCCATAAACTTAGGCACAAACCAGACGGATTACGCCCTAGACTTAGTTGTCAGTTTAACCGAAGCCGTTGAGCAAAAAATTGATATCGAAGTGCAAATTCATCCCCGCGATCGCGAAACTCTCCCCCTGGGTCTAACCTTGAGCATAATTGATGAAGCCGGACAAGTGTTTTCCGAACGTTCAGCCAGGATCAATTCGACTATACTCACCAAACGATTTCGCGGTAAACTCAAAGAACAGTTTACGCTAAAATTATCGTTGGCAGAAGCCAGCTTCACCGAAAACTTTGCGGTCTAACGGCGTTGAGAGTGAAAGGAGTCGGTAATGAGTCGAGTGGTATGTTTAACCCTTGATGGTGATGTTGACAGGGGAATTCGAGTCATCCTGGAATGGGGGGAGAAAGGTTACTCTTACCAAGGGAGAATTAGCGGACGTTTACCGGCTAACCCTGAGATTACCCAACTCTATCAACATTGGCAGACCAATTATCGCCAACTTGAGGAAATTTACCGCAGTCCCCGCTTAGAAGAACTCCCTGATTACAATACCTCTAGAGAGGACTGTCAACAAGTCGCGGATCAGTTGAAAGAGAAGATCAACCAATGGCTCAACGCGACATCCAATGAATTTCATCGCATCCGGGAGAATTTAGCCGTTCAGTTAAATAACTATAAAGACAATGACATTCGAGTCTTGATTCAGACTGACAACCCTCAGCTTCAGCAATTACCTTGGCATCTCTGGGATTTTTGGGAACGTCACGGTTCGGTTGAAATTATCTTAAGTACGTTTGAGTATCAGGCAATTCGACAAAAACAACTAAAAAACCAAATCAGACTCTTAGCTATTTTCGGCAAAAATGATGGAATCGATATCATCTTTGACGAACAAGTTTTAAAGAAAACACCGGGGATAGATTCCTGCTTGCTTCAGAAACCGACACGAGATCAGTTAGAAAATAGGCTTCACGATGAACAAGGGTGGGATATCTTCTTCTTTGCGGGTCATAGTTCTACCGAAGGGGATGGTAGCACAGGTAGACTTTATCTGAATGAAACGGAAAGTCTGACCGTTGATGAGTTACAAAACGCTCTATCAACTGCCATAAAAAAACGTTTGAGTTTAGCTATTTTTAATAGCTGTGACGGATTGGGGTTAGCTAAGGTGTTAGCTGACTTAAAGATTCCCCAAGTCATTGTGATGAGAGAACCCGTACCCGATGAAGTCGCCCATAAATTCCTGACCTTTTTTATCGAGAACTTTTCCCAGGGTGTCTCCCTTCAGAATGCAGTTAGTATCGCCAGAAAAAGACTGGAATCGATAGAGGATCGACTGCCTTACGCGACCTGGTTACCTGTGATGTATCAACATCCAACTGCCGCTTCTTTTACCTGGACTCCACCAAGGAATAAGTGGCAAAGGCTTGGTTTAAGATTTGGCTTGGGATTAGCCGTCGTTTTATCTACACTGATGAGCTTTGATAAACTTGCCATAGAACCGGGGAAAACTTGTCCTCCCCATCAGGGGGACTCGATAAGTTGTGGAGAAGAAATTCTGCTGCAACGTTTACCCCCACGGTTAAAGGAAAGGGGGGTCAAATTATTAGCGGAATCGAAGTATACAGAAGCGATTGAGTTGCTTGAGAAATCATGGCAGAAAGAGAACAGAGACCCGGAAACATTAATTTACTTAAACAATGCGCTGCTGCAAGCCCAAGGCGCAAAATTCTACACCATTGCTGCTGTCGTTCCCGTGATTCAAAGGCAGAATGAATCTACATCCGTAACCGATTCAGAATTAGCTCAAGAAATTTTGAGGGGCGTTGCCCAATTACAAACGGAAGTCAACTTGGGTCTCTTTGAGGGTAAGGAAAAACTCGTTGAGAACTTTCCCGGCTATAAGTTTCTGCCCAAGCAAGCGATTAAGAATCAGATAGGTCTGAGAGTTGTCATAACTGATGATAGTAATGATACAGAAGCCGCCAAGCAAAGGGCAGAGGCACTGGTGAAACAGCAAGAGATTCTGGGTGTTGTCGGACACTACACTAGCGAGTCAACGGTAGCCGCGATTGATGTTTACCAAGAAAACAAATTGGTCGTGATATCTCCGGGTACGACTACTGAAGAACTGACAGAAGAGCCGAAAGATGTTTTTTTCGGACTGTTCATAGTAATCGAGTGGAGGCAAAGTATTTAGCCGATTACCTACGTAACGAAGCGGGTCAAAAACAAGCGGTTGTCTTTTACAATCCCAATAGCCCCTTCACCAGCTCGCTGCGACAGGAGTTTGAAACTCGGTTCAAAGAAAAGGGCGGAACAGTTGTTAACGTAAAAGAGTTTAATTTGTCGAAGAAGAATTTCAATGTCGAAAAAGCTATTACTGAAGTCAACCAACAAGCTGGGGAAACAGCCTTGGTTTTACTTCCAGATGGTCAAGTGACGGATTCTCTTTTCCATGCCATTGATTTGGTCAAGGTTAATAATGGTGATAATTGGATAGTAGGAAGCTGGTCTCTCTACGGTCCGAAGAGTCTCGCCATTGCCGATTTAAAACCCTTTGACAAGTTCGTTTTATTTTCGCCTTGGCTGGGCTTGAGTAGTCCCAATCAAGAATTCATTCAAAACGCTCGTGACTTGTGGGGAGGAGAGGTTAGTGCGAGAACGGCTCTCACCTATGATGCGGCTCGTGCCCACAGGCAAGCTTTAGCCATGCAAGATAAACCTACACGCATAGGCATGAAAGAAACATTAATGGCTTCTAACTTTAGTGCAGAAGGAGCAACCGGAACCATTAAGTTTGAACCGAATGGTAATCGCTGGAATCCGCCAGGATTATTAGTACAGGTTGTACCCTGTAGTAACCGACATTACGGTTTAGCATTTGTTCCGATTGAGTCTCCCTATTGTCGGTAACCCGATTAGTTAGAGCGCCTCTAAAATAACCAATCAGTAGAGACGTTCCACCGGAACGTCTGAGATCAGGGAAATTCCGTTGTCGTCAATCCCGCCTTAAATCTCCCCGATCATCACTGGGATCATTGGGCATTTGCGGGGTTACAGCTGGATTGTCTACGGTTTCCTCAGCATCGCGATCGGCAATATAACCGGGTTTCATTGCTAAATCCTTTGGGTCAACCGTTGGAGTTTGCTCTAGAGCCTTTTCCTGTTCCGGTGATGTGTTATTTGGGTCTGAACTCATTACAGCCTAATCGTTTCAACAGCTTTACCTTAACCCCTTCATCGGCAAAGCTGTACTATCGCAAGGCAGAAATTCTACCTTCTTGCACTAAATAGTGGTGAGTGGGTGACACAGAGATTTTTTTGGGTAAGTAGGGCTTACTTTTCGTCGGGATCTGGAAAACCTCTCTCCAAACCTCTCTCCTGCTCTTGAGAAGGCTTTGATACCAAGTTGCAGTCTAAGGTAGAATCTGTCATGGTTCGCGAAGGAACGTAGTGGCGTGGCACACCTTATTTGGTGGATTAGAATTGTAGGGGCGCACCGACGTGCGCCCAATTTAACCGTAAATCTATCCCACAATTTTAGCTGTGTCAGTCCAGTAGATTGGCAACAGAGCCATTATCTTGAATGATTAGGGCTAAATCTGTCACAATAGATTAGGTAAACGTTTCCATCAATCCCGTTATGTCCCAAACACACATCAGATTTGATTGGGCGATTAAAAAATTACTGAGAAACAAAGCTAATTATGGTGTTTTGGCAGGGTTCTTGAGTGAGTTATTGGGGAAACCCATCCAGATCCAATCAATCCTCGAAGGTGAAAGCAATCAACAAGCCGAGGATGACAAGCTAAATCGAGTCGATATTCTGGCTGAAAATGACCAGGGGGAATTGATTCTCATTGAAGTGCAAAACAATACAGAGCAAGATTATTTCCATCGGATGCTCTATGGCACAGCGAGATTAATTACTGACTTCCTGGAAAAAGGGCAGCCTTATGGGAAGGTCAAAAAAGTTTATTCAGTGAATGTCGTCTACTTTTCTCTGGGACAGGGTGATGATTATATTTACAAAGGGACATTAGATTTTCGGGGTCTTCACTTAGAAGACAGGTTGGGTCTATCAATAAACCAGCAGAAGCTGTTTAATATCCAAGATGTCTATGAGATTTTTCCCGAATATTATGTGATTAAAGTCAACAACTTTAACGACGTAGCTAAGACGACCTTAGACGAATGGATCTATTTCTTGAAAAAGAGCCAAATCAAAGAGGAGTTTACAGCCCAAGGTTTAGCGGAAGCGAAGGAAAATTTACTCGTCGATAGCTTGAGCGAAGAAGAAAGAGCGAACTACCTGAGATTTATGGAGAATCGGCGTTATGAAGTCAGTCTAATCGAAGGTTCGCGCTCAGAGGGAAGATTAGAGGGAATTGAGGAGGGTATAGAGCAAGGCAAACAGCAAGAAAAGATTAACATAGCCAGAATATTAAAACAAAAAGGAACTGATATTGACACAATCACAGAAGCAACAGGATTTACTAGAAAAGAGATTGAGGAACTGTAAGGGGACTTACTTATAGTAGGGACACGACATGTCGTGTCCCTACAGCGCATTTTCATTAGATGAATGCCTAACGCGCTGCTTTAGCTCTAGATGTCTCCTGCGGCATACTCTCCAGACTGAGGGGCACCATATCGCCGTTAAACGTCAGTCCTAATAACATGGGTTCCTGGGGTTGAATAAACTTGCCCGTGAGTACACACCGTTCTTCTTGCTGCGCGGTAGCCCGAATGCTGGCTCTGATATCGTAGACGGAAAAGTTGGGTCGATAATCGCCTGACTTATGCTGGACATAGTTCCAGAGGATATCTCGAATCAGGGCTTGATAGCCTTGGTTGCCTGACAGATCT
This sequence comes from Coleofasciculus chthonoplastes PCC 7420, assembly GCF_000155555.1. Lineage (GTDB taxonomy): Bacteria > Cyanobacteriota > Cyanobacteriia > Cyanobacteriales > Coleofasciculaceae > Coleofasciculus > Coleofasciculus chthonoplastes_A. Next base: position 83,379 of record NZ_DS989869.1, on the reverse strand, counting down.
TTGAGCTTCTCCTTTAACTCTCTCTCCAAGCGGATGCTGGTGACTTCCATGTCAGTGGTTGAAGTCCTAGGCGCAGTACGTATCATGTTTTTTTCCTCAACAATGTGGACAGGTTCGTAATACAAGTGTAGTATTTAAAAAGCAGTATTGAAACAAATTACCTCCTGTGAGCCTTCATCTATCCTTCTCCACCCCTTGCCCTGATACCAGTCGCCTCGGCGATTGGCGCTCAGCGGGTTTGTCGGTGGAGTTTTTTATTGGGGATGGATATCGCTGGATAGAACAGGGTACAGCCCAAATCGGAACCCTCTTTAATTCTGAGGCTGAGCATTTAACAACCATCAATCCAAAACCGGATTACAACAGCGGGAGGTACAGGCGCATCCAAGCCGTACCGATATAGGACAAGAAAACCATACCGTTTTTCAAATCCCCCGCTCTGACTCAAACAGCAGCGGGGTTTCTTATAACAAGGAGTAAAAATCGTGACGAGTGTAACTGACGGATTAAGGCGTTCAGTGGTGGTGTTCTCCAAGAACTACCTACCCCTCAGTCGAGTCAATATGAAGCGGGCGGTGACGCTTTTGATTACGGGCAAAGCCGAACCGCTAGATTGGTTTAAGGGTCAAGAATATCCGGTGCATTCACCCAGCTTAGTCGTGCTGGTTCCCGAACAGATTCGCTTGACCAAAGCTAATTGCGATCGCGTATGGAAAGTCCCGCCCGTAAATCGCCGGGAAGTCTTACGTCGGGACAAGCATCGTTGCCAATACTGTGGTAGCCCCAAACGGCTCACCCTCGACCATGTTATCCCCCGCTCTAAGGGCGGAAACCATGGTTGGGACAATGTAGTTACTGCCTGCCAATCGTGCAACAGTCAAAAAGGCGATCGCACACCCCAGCAAGCGGGAATGACTCTACTCACCCAGCCCAAAGCGCCTATGCATCCCACTGTGGCATTTGCCGAACAGTTCTGGCGCGAACAGCACGTCCACCTGGAATAATAGGAGATATCAGGTCATGCTGAAACTTACCTACACCGAAAATAGCTTTTACCTCGAGCGTCTAGCGGGTTCTCTAGAGGAATGGGTGACTGCCCGGGTCATGTTGGCTCTACGAGCCGCGTCCAGCCTCTGGGTCGAATCTAGCACCGCCTCGTTTTTACTGCCTGTGGATATGCCTCACTTGGCTGACTTAGAAAAGGCGATTCGGCAACAAATAATCGATGAGATTTCTCTGTCGATTTGCGATGCTGATTATGTCGAAGTTACCCTGAAAGGCACTTGGATGACCTCTAATCCCCAGGGTGAAGAGGGTGTCTTTGTGGTCAAGCTGAGCGATCGCACTGAGTTTTTTCTCTGCAAACTGTGGCAGGAGTCGCAAACTTATGCCTCTGTTATCAATGAATAAGCGAGGGCGCACTGTCAGTAGTGCGCCTTTTCTGTATACGTCTTTTTCGGCTAAAGTGAGGCTGATAACCTTGCCAAATAAATAGAGCCATGAATACCAAGGTACTACTCCCATTCTTAATCACCACCTTGCTGGTGAGTGGATCGGCAACACCGGGAATCGGGCGGGCTGAACCCCCGATTCAAGTCGCCCAATCCATCTGGAAACCCTTCTCCTCAGCCGAAGGCAATTTCACTGTCTTAATGCCCGGTACACCTCGCCAAGAACAGGACACAATCAACACTGAATTAGCTCCACTGAACTTGAATGCATTTACCGTTGAACGTCCCAACGAAGCGAACTATTTGGTGGCTTACTTTGATTTACCGGGGGATTTTAGCACTATGCTCCAAACTTCGGGTCAAATCAATGAGTTTTTAACCGGAGTAGTGCTGGGATTATCCGAAAGTATGGCGGGTCAACTATTAAATCAGCAAACGATTAATTTAAATAATTATTCTGGCAAAGCATTTAGAATGCAGCACTCTGAAGGTGTTGTTGGTAGATATCGGCTTTATTTAGTCAATCAACGGGTCTATTTATTAGGAGTCGGTACGTCCAAAGAAAAATACTTGCAAAAGAGTATTCAGGGCTTTTTTAATTCCTTCCGACTGGCGGGAGGAGCCACCGGAACAGTTACTCCGGAAGGTGCTACCGGAACAGTTAGTCCCCCTTCAGCTAACCTCAATGCCCAATTGCGACAAGCTGTCTGTACTCAAAACTGGTCACAAGCGATTAATGTTGTCAATCGGATGATCGGTCAGATTGACTCCCAAGACGTTCGCCAACAGTTAGTTGATTATAAACAAAAATTGCAAGGATTTGCCAGTTCCGATTCAGTGGTTCCCGCTAGTGAGTTACCCGATTGTTCGCCGGGAAATGGGGGTAATTAGGGTCTGCTGAATAAGTTTTGTGGTGGGTTAGAGAGCAGAGGGAGCAGGGGGAGCAGGGGGAGCAGGGGAAGCAATGTAGAGACGCGCCATGGCGCGTCTGGAAGCAGAGGGAGCTTGTGAATCTTGAATCTGTAAAACTTGACGATAACTTGACTTGAGTGCTGAACAGGCTAATACTGTATTTTTACCTGCCATTATCCACCGATCAATGGCTGATTGCATCGCCTCTAACCAAGGTTGTCTGTCTTGATCGTTGAGGGGTATTGCCTGTTTCATTTTCTCTTTTGCGGCTTGAGGATGAAAGTCATCAGCATCCCGAAATTCCCATCCCAAGCGTTGAGCTAAGGCTTGACCTACCCTAGATTTGCCAGAGCCAGAAACTCCCATTACAATTATAATCATTCACCAGAATAGCACCCTGAATCGTGGTGATTTTCCTAACGTGCTGGAGTCGCATAGTTAACCCCAAGGATCATGTTCTTCGCCAATCATCCGATTCGCGATCGCTCTCCATACATACGCCAAACCTGTTCTGGATAAGAGGTTAGTCTGAGCGATGATATAGTCAGCCAGATGACTGGTGGCGGATATGACAATTAATCCCGATTCTTGACCCAGTAACCGTTCTACCAGTTCCGCTTTTTCCTCTGTTGATAGGGTATTCGCTGCTTGCCAAACCGTATCTACAGGAGTAGATTGATTGTTCATTGGTATTAAGTCGCGTTCATACATCGTTTTACTGTTCCTCATATAACTAGGAAGATTATAGGAATCATACCAGTTCAACGAAACCGTGGATCTACGTAAAAATGAAAGTTATCGCTGAGAGCATACTGTATAATCTACGGAATTACTCCGGCTTAATCGGTAAACTGACGATAAACTCTGAACCTTGACCCAGTTCTGAAATTACCTTTATTTTTCCCTGATGTTTCTCAATAATCTGATAGGAGATAGCCAAACCCATCCCTGTTCCTTTGCCAACGGGCTTGGTTGTAAAAAAGGGGTCGAATATTTTAGGTTTTATGTCTGGAGGAATCCCCGAACCTGTATCCTGAATTTTGATTTCAATTTGATTGGGAGCAATTTGTTGGGTTTGGATTAAAATCTGTCGTTTTGCCAAACCTGACTCAACACTGAGTTCATCAATGGCATTATTGATAATATTCATAAACACTTGATTGAGTTGGGCTGGATAGCACTCAATTAAAGGAATTTGTCCATACTGCTTGATGACTTTAATATTCTGAGTCAGGCGAGAATTTAGAATTAAAAGTGTATTGTCAATTCCTTGATGAAGATCAACTCGTTTCATTTCTGCCTCATCGAGGCGAGAGAAGTTTCGCAAGGATAAAATGATTTGGCGAATGCGTTCGCTTCCCACTTGCATGGAGTTCATAATTTTGGGTAAATCTTCACGGATAAACTGCAAATCTATGTCGTCAAGTTTCCTTTGAATCTCTGCTGAAGGGTGGGGATAATGCTGCTGATACAGATGTAAGAGTTCGAGAATATCACGGGTATACTCTTGGGTGTATGTCAGATTCCCATGAATAAAATTCACCGGATTATTAATCTCATGGGCAAGTCCAGCCACCATCTGTCCCAAACTGGACATTTTTTCACTTTGAATCAGTTGAGCTTGGGCTTGCTGTAAGTCGCGAATTTGCGTAGCGACTCGTTGAATAAGATGATTCAGAGACGTGGCTAAAACTCCAATTTCATCTTCAGTCATGACGGGTGCTTGTAGGTCAAAATTACCGTCCTGAGTGGCTTGTTTGGCAACAAGAGTTACAGCTTGAATGGGACGGGCGATCGCACGACTGGTATAGATGGCTAAAACAGCGGCAATTCCTATTGATAGCATCATACTCCCTGCAATGATGCTAGCCCGTAATATCTTAGCGTCCTTAAATTTAGCCTTTGCCTGCTGTTGCTGAATTTCCGTTAAGCGAACGAGCTTGTCTAAACTTGCTGAAATTGTTTCAAACTGGGGAATCAGTTCGCTTTTAAACGTTTTTACAAAAAAAGGTTGAATCGTTTGAAGTTGACTGGGAGTAAGCGTTTCAGAATTAAGTCTTTCTAAAAGAGAGCTAACGATCTGATGATAGGTGTCTAAACCCCGCTCACAATAATTCAATATATCTTTTGGCGAGTTCTTATAATCGCTGGGTAATTGACGATGAGTTTTTAAATGAAATTGTAATTGGGCGAGTTGACTATTGCTTTTTATTAAAGTTTCATTTAATCTCACAATAAAATCAGCTTCTAAAGACTGATTTTCTGATAAATAGGTTAGTCGTTCTTGGTACAATTGAATAGTAAAAAAAGATTTTTCTAAATTTCCTAACATATCCAGTCGTTCCTGGGTAATTTCTAACGACTCTCTGGCGCTATCATCATAATGTTCTCCCACGATTAATCCTGTCGCTGTTCCAAAAACAGCAATACTCACCGCTAAAAAATAGCCAGAACCAATTTTTTGATGAATACTCCAACGACGGCTGATACGATTGATCCAAAGTACAGGATTAGCAAACAGAAGAAAGCGACGCGATGGCGGGGAAGGAGTCGCGACACCTGGATGGTTAGAAAGAATACCTGATTCTGAGTGATGCATAAGGCAAATGCGATACTGTCATTGTTTTACTATAGACAAAGCACCCTTTTCCTCTCCAAGGTAAAATTTTTAGATGTCAATCCTGTGAATCTGGTGTTTCAGTCATTCGTCATTTGTCATTTGTCATTCGCCCTCATCTTCCCCATCTCGCCCATCTCCCTCATCTCCCCCTGTTCCCTAAAACTAAACTGCTAAAAAGCGCTGAATCACCTGCTGACTCAATTCGCTGGTTGAACCTGATGCGACAATACCTCCCTTTTGCATTGCGTAGTACCAATCCGCTTGTCGCACAAAATGCAGATGCTGTTCCACCAATAGCACAGAAATGCCTGTAGACTTGACAATCTGGCGGATAGCGGCTTCAATCTCTAAGATAATCGACGGTTGAATCCCTTCGGTGGGTTCATCCAATACCAATAATCGAGGTTTCCCCATTAACGCCCGCGCGATCGCAAGTTGTTGCTGTTGTCCTCCACTTAAATCTCCGCCCATGCGAGATAGCATGGATTCTAACACGGGGAATAAGCTGAAAATCTCTTCAGGAATCTCGGCTTTGTTCCCTCTACCCCGACGACAGGCTTCCAACCCCAGCAACAGATTTTCTTTTACCGTTAAGCGCGGAATAATCTCCCGCCCTTGGGGAACATAACCAATGCCTAATTTTGCCCGTTGATCTGGGGATTTATGGGTAATCAGTTGCTCGGCTAAGGTAATTGTACCTGTTCGAGGTTTGAGCAACCCCATAATCGTTTTCAGTAATGTTGTTTTGCCCACGCCATTACGTCCAATCAGGCAAACCATTTGTCCGACGGGTACACTTAAATCGACATCCCGCAGGATGTGACTTTCGCCATAGTAAACATTCACATCCCTAATTTGCAGCATTAGCTGAGTTGAGGATTGATGATCGATTTTAGATATTACTTGGTCAGTTTGACTCATAGCTAGAAGCGATTAATTGGTATTCTTAGTGTAGTGCAGCATCACTCAAGAATTAGTGTAGGGGCGGGTTTAGGGACTAAAATCAGCTATTCACCGATAACACTTCAACAAAACCCGCCTTTTCTCACCGATAACTGAACTGGTATTCGTAGGTTGTAGGGGCGGGTTTAGGGACTAAAATCAGCTATTCACCGATAACACTTCAACAAAACCCGCCTTTTCTCACCGATAACTGAACGGGTATTCGTAGTTTGTAGGGGCGGGTTTAGGGATTAAAATCAGCTATTCACCGATAACATTTCAACAAAACCCGCCCTCCCCACCGATAACTGAACTGGTATTATAGGTTGAAGCTATTATAAATAAAACTTTTAACTTTAAAGTTTAAAATTTGATTTTGTAAATGTTATGGGATTTTGACCGGGCAGCAGCAGTCCCTGGAAAAGCCCAATTTGACGTTGTTGTTTGGCTGTAGTATGATATATTAAAAATTGTATAGCATGGTAACATAGGCTAATTGTAGCTAATTTGCAAAAACACAGGCTTTAAACCATTACTCTGGCGTTATTTTATTGGCTAGCGTCGGCAAAACTCTCAAAATACAAGCATACCCCAATGACAAAATTTTTTGAGCTTATTCAGAAATAAATTTGACAAAAAACACATTTTATGATTCACGATCATCAATCACAACGACTCGGCGGTATCTGTTTCCAAACGATTCACCACGACTTCCGGTAAATCCAGAAGCTTGATCAGTTCTTTATAGGCTGCTGCTTCTTGTTGATTAATCGTCGGTTCATTAGGCGTGCGAGCGCTAACATTAATCACCTCATACCCCAACTTCAGAATTAACTCCCGTTCTTCAGGATTTTCAATTTGAGCCACCAATTCATCAATATCAACATTAGCGGCTAAATAATCCCGGAGTTCGGTTTGTAACTTCTTCTGTTCTTCACTATCCGTTGAAAACAATTGACTCAAGCGAGCAATAATTAACTCCGCTTCTTCCGGGGCTAAATCCCCATCAGACCAAGCCATTGCGGTGACAATTCGCAGCAGTTTCATTTGATGGGCGCTAATCGAGGACTCTCGCCCTAAATACACTTCCACCACACGGGGGTCATTATGCACCTCATCAATACTCCCTTCACATAACACCGAACCCTCATGCAACACCGTCACCTTACGGGCAATCAGCCGCACGAATTCCATATCGTGTTCAATGACAATAATTGAATGACTCTCGGCTAAATTGATCAGTAAGTCAGCAATATTTTCAGTCTCTTCATCAGTCAACCCAGCCACAGGTTCATCAACCAGCAATAAATCCGGGGATTGCGCCACCAACATGCCAATTTCTAACCGTTGCTTTTCCCCATGGGAAAGTAAATCGGCTTGTAAATCGGCTTTTGGAACTAAACCAATTGTTTCTAATAACCCTAACACCGTGCGTCGTTCCGATGCAGCAGGACGCCCAAACAGCGTTGAAAAAACATTTTTACGGCGATTACAGGCTAAGTCTAAATTTTCTCGAACCGTTAGATTGAGGTAAACTCGCGGGGTTTGAAATTTACGACCAATCCCCATCCGCACAATCACATCTTCCGATTTGCGCCGCAAATTGCGTCCTTTAAACAGAACTCGTCCCCTAGTGGGCTGAACTTTCCCCGTAATCACATCGAGAAACGTGGTTTTTCCCGCACCATTGGGTCCAATAATCACCCGTAACTCTCCAGTATCCATACTGAAGTTGAGGGTGTTGAGTGCCTTAAAGCCATCAAAACTAACAGTTAAATCTTCAATGGCTAAAATTTGTTGATTCATGTTTAGCAAGACTTTAGCTGACTAATGACAAAGGAATAATGACAATGATATTTACTAGAATTACCTATTCCCCATTCCCTGTTCCCTGTTCCATAAAACTAATGACTAATTTCCTCTCGTTCACGTTGCACCTCCGGGTCTTCTTCTAAACTGGGATATGTAATCACCTCTTTTCGCTTTCCAAATAAACTCAGCAACACCGGATATCCGGAATACCGCCACCACCCGACAATTCCACTGGGCAATACTGTCACCACCAACAAAAATAATCCGCCTTGGAAAAATAACCAACTTTCGGCAAAGTTTTCACTTAAAATACTTTTAGCAAAATTAACCACCAACGCCCCTAGAATTGCGCCCACGAGTGTAGCACGACCACCAACCGCCACCCAAATCACCATTTCAATCGAAAAGGCAATATCCATCGCCTTCGGTGAAACAATCCCCGTTTGCAGCGTGAACATTGCACCCGCGATTCCCGCCAACCCCGCAGAAATGGCAAAGACTAACACCTTAAATCCTGTGGGATTGTACCCCGAAAACCGCACCCGATTTTCATCATCGCGAATCGCCACCAGCAAGTACCCAAAACGACCCTGAGTCAGCCAGCGACATAAGGCATAAGAGACAACCAGCAACAGGATTGTAATGGTATAAAATATAAACTGGGTTCGGGTGGCATTCACATCAGCCCCCAGTAAGGTTTGGTAATTGGTCAAACCATTCGTACCGTTAAATAGTTTCTGCTGACCATTGAAGAAATTGAAAAATACAATCGTCGCCGCTTGGGTAAGGATAGAAAAATAAACACCTCGAATCCGGTTACGAAAGACAAGATAGCCAAACAAACCCCCGACGACAGCCGGAACAATAATAACGGCAAAGACAGCAAATCCAAAGGAATCAAAGGGTTGCCAAAACCAGGGCAATTTATCCACCCCATAGAGACTCATGAATTCTGGTAAACTATCGCCTTCCAAGGGGGCTAATGTCAAGTGCATTGCCAACGCATACCCCCCCAAGGCGAAAAAGATGCCATGACCCAGACTTAAAAGTCCGGTATAGCCCCAAATCAAGTCAATTGCCAAAGCTGCGATCGCCAATGCCAAAAATCGCCCCAACAAGCTCAGGCGAAAGTCAGACAAAACTAGGGGAAACACAATAATTAGCAGCAGGGCGATTAGAGTAACCACACCCCCTTCAATCAGCAGGGATTGACGACGCTTTCGCCGTTGGTCTATTCCGGGAATTTCAATTACTGAGTCAGATGTCATGTGTCAGGGAACAGGAAACAGGGGACAGGGAATAGGGAATGGGCAATGGGCAATGGGGAATAGGGAACACTTCCCTCACAATTCATAGGATCGTCCTTTCTGTGGGAAAATCCCGCCCGGTCGAATTTGCAGAAAGATAATAATTAAGGCAAACACCATCACCTTTGCCATACTGGTGGTGGCAAAGAAGGTAAACAAATCAAATAACGGCTCAATGGGCTGAAAAAGCAAAGCCAGTATGCCCGAACCAATCAGGTAATTCATCGTCCCAATCGCTAACGCCGCCACAATCGAACCCACCAATTTACCAACGCCGCCAACCACCACCACCATGAACGTATTGACGATATAATCCTGACCTGTATTGGGGCTAACTGAACCCAGCAAACTAATCGCACAACCTGCAACCCCCGCTAAACCCGAACCAATAGCAAAGGTTAACGCATCAACCTTACCCGTAGGAATTCCCAAACAAGCGCTCATACTCCGATTTTGAGTTACAGCGCGAATCCGCAATCCCCAAGCTGAACGCTGCAAGAATAGGTAAATTCCCGTAATACAAAGAATCGTTAGCCCAATAATAAATAATCGGACATACGATAACTGAAAGCTGCCTTCGGGTAACTCAACTAACCACCCTCCCCGCATCCAAGTTGGCGCGGTGACATCAACACCTTGAGTGCCAAACCAAGGCTTAGTTAACGCTAGCTCGAATGTTTCACTCAAAACCTTGCCAATCGTAAAGGCAATTCCCAGGGATAATACCACCATAATCGGGATTGCCCAAGAGCGAATCCTCTCTCTATCTGCCCGACGAGATATTACCCACAGCGCCCCAAAAAACAGCAGGCAAAATAGGGCAATGCCAATCACCATCACCCAATTTACGCTGCGGACGAACTGCTGCAAAATTAGACTAACGCCCCAGGTTGCTAGCAAGGTTTCCAGGGGACGCCCGTACAGAAAGCGGATGACACCCCGTTCCAGAATCAATCCCACCAGGGCGGTTACCAGAAACGCGATCGGTATGGCAAATAAGATATAGGTTTCAAACCACGGTTCCCCCAGAGACTTAAACCAATTTTGGACAACAAAGGTCGTATAAGCACCCAGCATCATCAACTCCCCATGTGCCAAGTTGATCACACCCATGAGTCCGAACACAATGGCTAATCCCAACGCTGCAATTAATAAAACAGCGCCAATACTGATACCGCCATAGAGACTATCTAAAAGTCCTGCTAGCACAATTTTCTACGTTGATTGTTGGTCAGGAATGACAAGGACAAAAAAAGAAAAATTTAAATCGCTTGACCCTGAATTTCGACAGGACTTCGGCGTGAGGCTTCGACGGTGAGCGCGGCAACTGAGCCTGTCGAAGGGTCGAGGTGTTGCCTATTGCCCATTGCCTAGGGCGTAGCGCTATACGTCTTTTAAATTGTATTTACCCCCCTTACTCGGATCAGACCAATCACAACCTAATCCCTTAGTATCGGCAACAAATTGATTCCAGGGAACGGGTTCAACAGCCGCTTCCGTTTCGTTGACAATTTCAAACAGACCATCCTCTCCCACTTTTCCAATCCGTACCATCTTCGAGAGGTGATGGTTAGGATTCATTGTAACCATCCCTTCTGGGGCTTCAAATTTCTGACCATAAGCCGCTTTGCGAACAGCTTCTAAGTCATCAGCCGTTCCCGCTTGTTCGACCGCTTGCTTCCATAAGTAAACGCCAATGTAGGCAGCTTCCATCGGGTCATTAGTCACTCGGTCTTCACCATATTTTGCTTTAAAGGCATTGACAAATTCCTGGTTTTCTGGCGTGTCAACGGTTTGAAAGTAGTTCCACGCCGCATACTGATCTTTCAGGTATTCTGTACCAATTGCCTTGACTTCTTCTTCAGCAATACTCACCGACATCACCGGATACTTATCCGGGGTTAACCCTGCACCCTGTAACTGTTTGAAGAAAGCCACATTACTATCACCATTGAGAGTATTAAAAATAACACCCCCGTCTGGCAAAGCCGCCCGGATTTTGGTAATAATTGGGGTAACTTCTGTATTTCCTAGAGGCAAGTAATCCTCGCCAACAGTTTCGCCACCCAGTTCTGCAAGCTGTGCCTTAATAATTGTATTAGCGGTACGAGGGAACACGTAGTCAGAACCAATCAGGAAGAATTGTTTGCCCTTATTCTCTAGCAACCAATCCACGGCTGGCTCAATCTGCTGATTCGGAGCCGCGCCTGTATAGAAGATATTGTTAGAACACTCTTGACCCTCGTACTGCACAGGATACCAGAGCATATGTTTTTTCTCTTCAAAGACGGGCAATACCGCCTTGCGGCTAGCAGATGTCCAGCAGCCAAAAACGGAAACGACTTTATCTTGGTCAATTAGCTTTCTGGCTTTCTCAGCAAATGTGGGCCAATCTGAGGCACCGTCTTCCACAATCGGTTCAATCTGCTTACCCAGGACACCCCCAGCAGCGTTGATTTCCTCAATGGCGAGTTGTTCGGCATCCACGACACTTTTTTCACTAATCGCCATTGTGCCACTGAGGGAGTGGAGAATCCCGACTTTTATCGTGTCACCATTACCACCAGCCGCCGCCGAGTCAGAGGTTGTCGCCTCTCCTGTGGTATCCGGTGCTGGCGGCTCACTACAGGCTTTGAGGAGAATACTGGTGCCTAATGTGGCGGAGCCATAGATCAAAAATTTGCGTCGCCCTAATCGTCTAACCATTTGTATAAAATATTCCTCGGCTAATTCCGTGGGTTGATAGAGATAAACAAGGTTAAGCTGTGATATTAGAGCGAGCTTATCTGAGGAATTGTTATTTTTGATACAAAATGGCGAGACGAGGCAGATGGAGCAGAGCGCTTAGATGACTGCGCTGTAGGGGCGCAAGCATTGCGCCCATTCGGGAAGATGGCTGAGATGGGGAAGTCCGAAAAAAAGTTGAACACAAATTAAAAGTTGTGCTAGTATTAATAACTGTGAACGAAAGGGGTCGATGCCCGAGTGGTTAATGGGGGCGGACTGTAAATCCGCTGGCTTTGCCTACGTTGGTTCAAATCCAACTCGGCCCATCACATAACTCTAATTTTTAGAGGGTATGTGTACTAGAAGCGTCCATATAAATATGCCCGTGTAGCTCAGTGGTAGAGCACACCCTTGGTAAGGGTGAGGTCACGAGTTCAATCCTCGTCACGGGCTTTTTGCGTATCTATAAAACCCTTAATTTACCGTTCTTATAGCTGGCTACATTTTGTAGTTAGACGTAATACCTTAGGCATCTGACATCAAAAACTGGATATTTCCTTGCCAAGGCATAGAACTGATACACAGTACTGTAGCCCTGCTCTAATCAAAATATTTTTATTGCTGGATGCGGAGATGCCTTTTTAAAGGTACGCCGGGAAGCGGCTAAAAGAATGATGGCTTTGGCAATTGCTCTAACACAGCAAGATAATATCATGTCCGGTCACGAGCCGGCAATTGACTTTCAAACCGCCTTGGTTGCTGGACTGGATCATCGTTTCCCGTAAGCTACCGATTAAGGTTGTTATTGAAGATTTACTGTTGATTTGGGCAGTGTCTAGCGCAGAGGAATGGGTAGAATCGTATTGCAAAATTACTACTTTGACGCAGACCCTCTGGGTCGTTAACTCTTGTTGCTGCTGGAATACCCAGAATATTCCAGGAATTCTGCCAAGTATCAGTGTGGGTTTTAACTTCGTAGGGCTAAAATAGTAGAGCATATCTTCAGGAGACTTATGACGCTAACCCTTAATCTATCGCCAGAGTTAGAGCAGTATCTTCTACAGGAAGCCAATCAACAAGGGCTTTCGGTAGAAGCTGTAGCGTTGCAGCTTCTGGTAAGTTCTCTCCTCCTGAAACAAAAGCAAACTGAGGCGGTTAATTTACTTCAGTCTTGGATAGATGATGAGGATGATCAGGAACAGCAAGAGACAGGTCTATATTTAATTCATGCTCTAGATGATGATCGATTGTCTGAGCGCAAGTTATTTCCGTCTGAGTTGAAGGGTATAACTTGGTGAATCGAGTCATTGTGTTAGATACAGGACCACTGGGTCTAGTCACCAATCCCAAACTTTCTGCTGAGAGTGTTGCTTGTGCTCAGTGGCTTCAAGCCCACATAACAAGAGGGAGCCGTGTTCTCATTCCGGAGATTGCAGACTATGAAGTTCGGCGTGAGTTATTACGGGCAAGCAAGAGGAAAGGCGTTGCTCGTTTAGACGATTTGGCAAAGGCTTTTGAGTATTTGCCGATTACAACAACTACAATGCGTCAAGCAGCGCAGCTTTGGGCGCAAGCTCGTCAGCAAGGACAACCAACAGCAGGGGATAAAACAATTGACGGCGACATGATTTTGATTGCTCAAGCAATGACTCTAGCAATTCCAGATGTTGTCATTGCAACAACGAATGTGGGGCATTTGTCTAGGTTTATAGCAGCTGAGTTGTGGCAAAACATTACCCCCAATTGATCGCCATCATGCAACTTTTTGACACAACTTAATCTTCTTCACTAACCCTATTGAACCTCTTGACATTTAATTTGTTACAGATGTCATTTAATTTGGCAATCGACAAGGGTAGAATGCACAAGGCAGATAAACTTGGGATAGAGGATACTATCGCTGCTCACTCCGCAAAATGTTTAAACGCATCTGGAACCGCCTTTTTCAAGTCATCATCGTGCTTCTGGGGTTGTGGCTAGCCTGGGATTTGCTGGCTCACCTGGTTGCGGAAATTTTATGGTTCATTGAGCTTGACTATTTGTCAGCATTCTGGTTACGCTTGCGGACTCAGCTAGGTTTGTGGGCATTTGTTGGCTGCTTATCCGCCGGATTTTTACTCAGTAATTTGTTTCTCGCCAATCGGCTGAAATACCCCGCCGCTATCGCCAAGGAGGTTGGTAACCCCACTAGGATACCTCCGGGGACTACTCAACTCAATCCAACCCTACCAAAGACTCCTACACAAGACTCTAAACCCTTCAACCTGGAAAAAGGAGCGTTAGCGCTGCGGTTAGGATTACTCTTGCCCATCGTACTATGCCTCGACGTACTCGTGGGGATTATGCTACTCCATTACGGCGAAGTGGCTATCTCCCTTTGGCAAGCTGATTTTAATTTACCCAGTGTCACCCCACCCCTACCAACTCCTTTTGATTGGAGTTCCATACACGATGTATTGCTACGGCTGCTGGTACAGATAATACAACTCATTGGTTTAGTTATCATTGTCATCGCATTGGTGGTTAATTCCCAATTCTGGTTAACGGCGATGGCTGTTGTTTTTTCAGTGGTTTTTGCCTTAGTGGTATCCGGACAATGGGGCAGGATTTTGCAGTTTTTCCAGCCAACTGCCTTTAATGCGAATGACCCTTTATTCGGCACAGATATTAGTTTCTATGTCTTTAAACTTCCAGTGTTGCAACTATTGAACTTTTGGCTGGGGGGGCTGTGTCTGTTTGGTTTAGTCGCCGTAACATTAACCTATTTAGTATCTGGAAATAGCCTGTCTCATGGGCGGTTTCCCGGATTTTCTGATCATCAACTTTATCATTTACATGGATTAGGTTCCTTGGCGATGGCGACGGTAGCGTTCCATTATTGGCTATCGCGCTATGAACTGCTGTATTCCACTCGTGGCGTTACCTATGGTGCTAGTTATACCGATGTTAAGGCACAGTTACCGATTAATACAGGGTTAAGTATTTTCGCCCTGGGGATTGCTTTATTTTTACTCCTGAGACCGATAATCGGGTTTAAGTCGCTGCACAGGAGTGGCAAGGGAACACTCTCCCTACTGGGATTGTATGTGATCATGGTCGCGATCGCAGGTTGGCTAATCCCGGCGACGGTGCAACGGTTTGGCGTGCAACCGAATGAACTAGAACGCGAACGCCTCTATATTGAACGCAGTATCAAACTGAGTCGAGCGGCGTTTGATCTGGATAGTATCAATGTGGAAATCTTTGACCCCGAAGGCGAACTCACCAGTGCTGATTTAGATGAAAATGTTTTAACGATTCGCAATATCCGCCTCTGGGATGCTCGTCCCATCCTGCAAACTAATCGTCAGCTACAACGTATCCGTCTCTACTACGAATTCCCGGACGCTGATATTGACCGCTACAGGCTACCGTTAGAAGTGACGGGGGTTCCGCCTTCCTTTGCGGGAGAAGAAGGCGATGAACTAGAAGCAGAAGACACAGAGATTTCCCTAACTGTACCCACACCCGGTTTCACGATTGAAAAGCAACAAGTGATTATTGCACCGAGGGAATTATCCTACGAATCAGTGCCAGAACAAGCCCAAACCTGGGTTAACCAACACTTAGTTTATACCCACGGCTATGGCTTTACGATGAGTCCTGTAAATCGGGTGGGTAGTGGCGGATTGCCTAACTATTTTGTTAAAGATATTGGCACCGGTGCTGATCCCGGTGTTGGCGGTGATTTATCCACGTCTAGCCAACTGATTCGCGAAAGTATTCCGATTGGGGCGCCGCGAATTTACTACGGACAACTCACTGAAAATTATGTGATGACTCCCACTAAAGTGCAGGAATTCGATTATCCCAGTGGTGAGGATAATGTTTACAATACCTACGATGGCACTGGGGGTGTGCAGATTAGTTCACTATGGCGCAGGCTGTTGTTTGCCGAGTATCTCAAAGATTGGAAGATGCTGTTTACGGACAACTTTACGCCGGAAACCAAGGTATTATTCCGTCGCAACATCAACCAACGGATTCGGGCGATCGCGCCGTTCTTACGGTATGATCGCGATCCGTATATTGTCAGTGTTAATCCTCAGGGTGGGGAAGTAGAAACGGATCAAACCTATCTTTACTGGATTGTTGACGCCTACACCACCAGCGAAAATTATCCCTATTCTGACCCGGGTGATAATGAATTTAACTATATCCGCAACTCGGTTAAAGTCGTCATTGATGCCTATCACGGCACGATTACATTCTATGTTGCCGACCCCGACGATCCAATTATTCAAACCTGGACGAAGATTTTTCCCAGGCTATTCCAACCCTTAGATGCTATGCCTCCGGCGCTGCGGCGTCATATTCGCTATCCGGTAGACATCTTCAGTGTTCAGTCGGAACGGTTGCTCACCTATCACATGACTGACCCCCAAGTATTTTACAACCGGGAGGATCAATGGCGAATTCCCCAAGAGATTTACGGCACAGAGTTGCAACCCCTGGAACCGTATTATCTGATTATGAAACTGCCAACGGCGACGAATGAAGAGTTTATCCTCCTCCATCCCTTTACACCTCAGGCACGTAATAATTTAATTGCTTGGTTGGCAGGGCGTTCAGATGGTGAGAATTATGGCAAATTATTTTTATATCAGTTTCCCAAACAAGAACTGATTTACGGACCCGAACAAATTGAAGCCCTAATTAATCAAGATCCGGTCATTTCTCAGCAAATTTCATTGTGGAATCGTCAAGGTTCACGGGCGGTTCAGGGGAATCTGTTGGTGATTCCGATTGAGCAATCCTTACTGTATGTCGAACCGCTTTACCTGGAAGCCGAACGCAATAGCCTACCTATTTTAGCGCGGGTCATTGTTGTTTATGAAAATCGCATTATCATGGCGGAAAGTTTAGAAAAGGCGCTGGAGGGAATCTTTCAGCAACCTGAACAAGAACCCGCCCCCACGATTATTCGTCCCCTAGAGGAACCCCCTTTGCCGTTAGAAGGGGGATAAGTGGTCTACCAAACCCCTACACGCCCCCCTCCTGTAACACTTCCGAGAAGGCAAAATCGGGTTCGGCTAACACAAATATTGTTGTCGGCAATCCTGTGGCTAAACCTTGCAAACGTTCGTAATAACTGGTATAATCATCCATCGGTTTCGCCATACCCAAGAAGACTAAATCCGCACTTTGGGAAGATCGACGCAGGATTTCTGGGAAGGGGCGTCCCTTTGCCTCAATCACTTGCGATCGCGCCCCAATCCGCAGTTGTTTAGTCAGGTTTTCCACATTCGTCCGCGTGGCTTGGGCGGCGGCGGAATTGGCGACAACTAATTTAAGGTTAATTTCGGCACTGCGCCATTCCAGACTCGTCCGCAATAGATACGCCAAAATTAACATCAAGCCCCCATTTGCCTGTAACCCGCCCCACCAGACATCAATCCGTTTGCGCCGACCAAATCCCCGTTCCTCCACATCTCGTAAAATCACCACATTCCGACGGGCTTGATGCAAGTTGGCGATCATCTGACAGTAACTCCCGCGATGAGAGGCTTGTTCACTATCCCCTAACAGAATCGTATTGGGAACCAACGGACCAATCCCATACGCCTCAACTAACCGTTCCGCCCCAATAAACGGATCAGGGGCAGAAATTAACCGGGCTAACCCTTGCACCCCCCGCTTCTCTAAATACTCGCGAATCGTGGCTTCCATTTCCAATTGCTTGGCTGGATCACGAGATCCAGTGGGAATCACACTGGCGACGGTAAACAAGCTGCGTTTGTGGGTTAAATTTGCGGCAAACTCCACCAAATGCCAGCGACGAGTCGGGGCACCAGAGAAAACCAGAATATGAGGACGCCAGTTTTTCGTATCAGCCGTATAGTCGAGGCGATTAATTCCCGTCCGTACCAACGCCATCCAGACACCCTGACGCACATCCCCCCAAGCACTTTCTAATTCCCGCCGTTCTAACCAAATATAAACACTTGATACAATAATCGCTGCCATGAACGTCGCCATGGCATTGAGTAAAAACATCACCCACAAACAGCCTATCGCCCCCAGCAGGGATATGGACCAATGCACCCGGAAGGAGGGGCGAAAGGAGGGACTACGTAAAAAGGTTTCAATTCCCGCCGCCACATTCAATACCAAATAGGTGGTGAGGAAGAACATACTCAAAATTGGGGCGATTAAGTTGAGATCCCCCAAAGCGACGGCGACTAAAACCAAGCCCAATGTAACCACCGTCGCAATACGCGGTTCATCTTCTGATCCCGAACCTGTTCCCAGAAACCTCAGCCACCGAGGTAAAATGCCATCCCGCGCCAGCGCCTGCATGACTCGGGGCGCACCGAGAATACTACCAATCGCACTCGATAATGTCGCCCCCCAAACCCCCAATAACACCGAAGGACCCCAAAGGGAGATTTTCTCCATAATTAAGGGGTTTTCGATTAAGGTGAGAGCATCCGCCCGCATGGCTAAAATTATGGGTAATGCCATATAAACCACATAACCCGTCCCCACCGCCGCCAACGTACCAATGGGAATCGAACGGCTAGGGTTGCGTAAATCCCCCGACATATTCACCCCCGCCATAATCCCCGTAACAGCGGGAAAGAAGACAGCAAAGACAGTCCAGAAGGGTTCAGAGTTTTGCGGTTTCGCCCCCCACAGTTCAATCTGAGTATTCGGGTCAACGGGGGACCCAAAAATCAAACAAATCAAAGACAGCGCGATCGCTGCCATAATAAAATATTGTGCCTTAATCGCAATTTGGGCAGAGGCGATCGCCAGAATTGCCACCAGGATAGTTGTCACAATCGCCGTCAGCCGTTGATTTAATTCCGGAAACGTCAGCGTCAGACTTTCAGCAAAACCAATCGTATACAGCGCCACCGATATCGCTTGGGCAAAGTAAAGCGGAATCCCCACCGCGCCGCCCGTTTCAATTCCCAGAGAACGGCTAATCATGAAATACGCGCCCCCCGCCTTCACCACCCGATCTGTTGCGATCGCACAAATCGACAGCGAAGTCAGAAAGGTAATCGCCGTAGACAGGGTGACAATCATCAGCGTCCCCAATAAACCCACATTCCCCACCACCCAACCGAATCGCAGGTACATGATTACACCCAGAATCGTCAGCAGGGACGGCGTATAAACCCCCCCAAATGTACCCAAACCCTTCTCCGGTTCAGGGGGAACTACTGAAGATGACTGCGAACGTTGACGGAACGGGTTTTTCATGGTAAGCACCTAAGCCTGGTTCAATCCAACGAGAAAAGGGAAATTGTTTCAGCCAAGACAGAGTTAGTTCTATCTTGACGTCCCCGTAAACAAGCAAAAAAAATGAGATATAGCTTTTTAGCACCCTCACGAAACCAATATCACACCCTAATTTAAGCGATTTTAAGCAGCGGGCGATTGATTCTACTAAATACCCGTGTTCGCTACTGTAGCAAAAAAATTTCTCTCGAATCTCTATCTGGGGATTGGGGTAGTTTTGACCCGTTGCTGCGATCGAGGGAACCAGTTTTGTAGGGGCGGGTTTAGGGATTTTCGTTTCGCCATGAGATGATAACATTTGTGCAAAACCCGCCCTATCTCCTCCGCACCGCCGCACCCCTACACCGCATCACCCCATCACGGATAAAAACTCAACAACGGTAATCCCAACTTTTCATCCCACCCCATGATCAGATTCAAACATTGAATCGCTTGACCAGCTTGACCTTTAATCAAGTTATCGGTAACTGACATAACAATCACCCGGTCAGTACGTGGATCAACTTCAACGCTGATATAACACAAATTCGTCCCACATGCCCACTTCGTTTGCGGATACGTCCCACTGGGTAAGACGCGCACACAAGGAGAAGCGCGGTAAAATGCATTATAAATCGTCGCCAAATCTTCTCGCACTAATCCGGGGTCACGTAATGTTGCATAAACCGTCGCCAGGAGTCCGCGCACCATTGGCATTAAATGAGGGGTAAACTGAACCATCACCTCATGACCCGCCAAATCACTGCAAATCTGCTCAATTTCTGGGGTATGGCGATGACGCGCCACCCCATAAGCCGCCACCGAACTATCCGCTTCTGCGAGTAAAAGATTAGTTTTCGCCTTACGCCCCGCCCCCGATGTGCCTGATTTGGCATCAATAATCGCCGTATCGGGCTGAATTAACCCTTGTTTAAGCAACGGTGCAAGTGCCAAAAGACTGGTAGTAACATAACAGCCAGGACACCCTACCAGCTTCGCATTAGCGATGCGATCGCGATATAATTCCGGTAAGCCATAAACCGCTGAAGCTACAGTTTCCTGGTCATTACGTTCTCCCCCATACCAGGTTTTATAGGTCTCCAAATTCTTAAACCGATAATCAGCCGAAAGGTCAATCACCTTACACCCTTTCGCCAACAACGGCGGTGCCATCTGACACGCCAAACCATTGGGTAACGACAGAAACACCACCTGACAACGGCTGGCAATTTTATCTAAATCAATCTCCTCAATGGTCAAATTCACACAATGACCCAAATGAGGATAGAGTTCAGAAAACGGCTTTCCCGCACTACTACTTCCCCCCAAATAAACCACCTCAACGCCTGGGTGATCCATCAATAGGCGTATCAATTGCACGCCTCCATAGCCAGAAGCACCAATAATTCCGACAGGCAATTGTCCTAAATCACCCATAATATTCCTTCCCTAACAGAGTTAACATCAAAAACAGATGAACATTTGCTGCATTTTAGCTTGAACCAGCGATTGGGGATATTAGGGAACAGGGAACAGGCAATAGGCAATAGGCAATAGTTTCAACCTTTCCCAACACCCGACACTCAACACCCAACACCCATCACCCCATCACCCCATCACCCAACACCCGACACCCGACACCCAACACCCGTCACCCTTAACCCCCTGAGTCAGCTACCATAAAATCAGACCATTCCACAGCCAAGAGATAGTACCTCAATGCCAATCCGATTATCCACGCCAGAGGCAAACATTTCTGCTAATCCAGACACAGACACACCTCATTGTCATCCGCCCCATCAGGTTGAACGCCAGCGGATTGATTCATTGCAGCCAAAAATGCTCAACACCGAAAAAGCCCAACGCATGGCAGAATTGTTCAGTTCCCTGGGTGATACAAATCGGCTGAGGATCATCTCCCTACTCGCGATCGCAGAACTCTGTGTATGTGACATCGCCACCGCGCTGGATATGAGCGAATCCGCCGTCTCCCATCAATTACGCACCCTACGAGCCATGCGATTAGTACGGTATCATAAACGCGGTCGCAAGGTCTATTATCATCTTCAAGATCAGCACGTTCTCGACTTGTATCAATCCGTCGCCGAACATCTAGATGAACCTGACTGAATTCTAAATTACCCATTACCCATTACCCATTCCCCATTCCCTGTTCCCCATTCCCTGTTCCCTAAAAAATGATTACTTGGCAACAAAATAGTGACAATCCTGAAAATGGCGCAAATCTCACCAAAATCAGTAAATTTTGGACAGCGCTAAACAACCGTAAAATTGCATGGAGACAGCGACTAATTCCTCCCAGTGGAAATGCCCAGGAAATCGACTGGGAATGGCAGCGGTTTGACGACGAGTTTAAACTGCAAAATCCCCAAATTCGCGGAATTACCCTCTACTGGCAAAAAGTGGACACAGATCAAGAACGCAGCACAACCCCCTGGAAACTGGAACTTGATCCGCAACGGCTTCAGCTTTATATTTATCCTCAATCTCAGAAAAATTTAGTCATCCGGCTGGGAATTCCGGAAGTTGTCTATCAGAAAATAGAAATCACTAATCCTCAATGGGAAAGTAATTATCAAGGAGAAAATCATAGTATCACATTGCGCGATAAGCAGCAACAAATCGAAGTCAAACTTACCCTAAGCCCCGAAAATATCGCCCAGCT
>NZ_DS989869.1:14658-61456 GCF_000155555.1 Coleofasciculus chthonoplastes PCC 7420 | reverse complement strand
CATCATCATCATCACCACCCCAATCATCCTCTTCCATTTCTAGTTCCTGTTCTTCATCCGATTCTTGCACCTCATTTTCGATTTCTTCAAACTCAATCGCCGCCACATAAGGAGAAGAAATCGCCACGGTTTCCCCGGTACTCACCAAAGCTTGATACAAAAATGCCGCTACTTCTGCACGACTTGCTATCTGATTGGGATTCAGTAATTCGACATTAGGATAATTGACCACAATGCCTCGCTGCGTCGCCGCCGCAACTAAAGGACGAACATTAACCGGAATCGCTGATGCATCATTATAAAATTGCAAAATGTTCGTCGCTGATCCATTCACAGAATAATTTAACCCCTGAGTTAATGCCAATAATACTTCCAACCGCGATAACTTTTGCTTGGGGTTAAAGTTATTAGCAGAATTAACCGTTAAAAACCCCGTTTCACACGCTTCTTCAATGGCATTGTATGCCCAGTGACGGGTAGAAACATCCCGGATACTAACATTACGGATTTTCGTCTTTTCAAACGCCTTACGAATCATCGCCGCAAACTGGGCGCGAGTCACAGGTTCATTGGGACGAAATGTGCCATCGGGAAATCCCCTGATAATATCTAAGCGTACTAATTCAGCAATAAAGTCCTGCGCCCAATAGTTACTGGCGATATCCGTGAAACTTGTTTGTACAGTTCGGCGAATTTGGGAACCACTAGCGGCGACTTGTTGCTGTTGAGTCGCCCCCCCACTTATCTGAGTAGTTTGGTTGGTTTGGCGTTGACTAGCGCGACTATCAACAGTTCCCTGGGTGGTTTGACTGGTGGTACTCCCGGCGGTAATTTCCGTAGTTTCACGGTTGCGGGTGCGGATGCGTTGTTCTTCAATCAGCGTCGCGGTATACCGGGCGGTCATTTTCTGGCTTAAGGTTTCATCCAGGGCGACAACTGAACCCATCTCATCCGTCCGATACGCCCACAGTTTATCCTCACTCCCGACAATCACCAACCACCCTGGAACTAGCGCCTGGGTGCAAATCTGATCGTCGCCTAATCCCAAACAACCATCAGACCAAGTTTGGCGGGCGACTTTGAGGATTTTTAGCTGGGATGTATCCAAATTATGGCGACGGCTGATATCCTCAAAGACAGCCTCTGCGATCGCGTCAGGTAAAGATTCAACGGTATCTGCTTCTACTGAGGAAGTTTGGGCAAGTTCCATCCCCTGAATCACCTCTAGGGGAGATGTGGGGATAGGATTCGCAACAGAAGGAGTAGCGGTGGCGATCGCGAATCCAGCGACGGCGATGATTATCCTACCGCTTGACGCAAATAATAGTTGACTCATAACACGCATACCAAACACAAACAAAAGGAACCTAAAGACAGAACTGATGGGGAAACTGTTCCCATTTATTCAAACGTGGCGATTCTCAATAAACAGGAATCTGGGCAAAAATTTTCCAGAATCTGTCTCAATCCCGGTATCATAGAACAAAACACTTAAACAAACTTCATAAAGCACAGTGATTACCCAACCGCGAATCCAGAACAACCCCTTAGAAAAGCACCTTTGGACTTGGCAAGGTCACTCAATTCAATACACCGTCCAGGGAACAGGTCAACCCTTGGTATTGATTCACGGCTTTGGTGCATCCATTGGACATTGGCGCAAGAATATCCCGGTGCTAGCGGATGCGGGATATCGGGTGTTTGCGATTGATCTGTTAGGGTTCGGCGGATCAGATAAACCTGCCTTAGACTACAGCTTAGAGGTATGGCAGAAACAGATCAAAGACTTCTGGGACGCCCATATTCAGGAACCAACCGTATTTATTGGCAACTCAATTGGGGCGCTATTGAGTTTAATGGTAGTTACCCAATACCCGGATATTGCCGTTGGTGGTGTTTTGATTAATTGTGCAGGGGGCTTAAACCACCGTCCCGATGAGTTAAATTTACCCTTACGGCTGGTGATGGGAACCTTTAACAAATTGGTTAGTTCTAAAACCGTCGGTCCGTTTTTATTTAACCGAATTCGCCAAAAAAACCGCATTCGCAACACCCTGCGTCAGGTTTACTGTGACCCCCAAGCGATTACGGAAGAATTAGTCGATTTACTCTACCAGCCCTCCTGTGATCCGGGTGCCCAACAGGTATTTGCATCTGTCTTAACGGGTCCTGCAGGTCCTGCGCCTGGGGAATTATTACCCAAATTAAACCGTCCTCTATTAGTTCTTTGGGGCGAAAATGACCCTTGGACACCAATTAATGGGGCGGCGATTTACCAGCAGCAGCGCCAAATGGAGAAGGATGTCGAGTTTTTTGCCATCCCCCAAGCGGGTCATTGTCCTCACGATGAGAAGCCAGAGATGGTTAATTCTCTAATTCTCGATTGGCTAAGTCAAATGACGTAGCTTGCTTCTCGCTTGCGCGAGTATGACGAATGACATAAGACATAAGACGAATGACGAATGACGAATGACAAATAACTTATGAATCCAATTCTTGCGGGTTTTATCGCCAGTTTGCTGGCGGGACTCGCAACCTTTGTCGGTGCGTTACCTGTATTTTTACCGATTCGCTTGACCCACCGATTACAAGCGATCGCGTTAGGATTCGGGGGTGGCGTAATGCTAGCTGCGACGGCGTTTTCATTAATTGTACCGGGTAAAGATGCGGCGATTTCTCAAGGCGCTTCCCCGATGAATGCGGCGTTAATTATGAGTGTGGCGATCGCACAACCACTTTTACCCTGGGGAATGGCATTTGCAGCGGGTGCGATGCTATTTGTGATTAGCGATGAAATTATCCCCGAATCCCATCATCAAGGTCGCGAACACGAAGCCACAATTGGGATTATAGTAGGATTCGTGATCATGATGCTTCTCGATATTGGCTTAGGTTGAACCAATACCTCGATAAAACAAAGTGAATAGCACAGTCTATGTACTTTGTCTAGCTTTTTTGTATTTACTTTATAAATAAACCTCCATCGGTGAATCCACGCGGACTTTTCGGGAATTTCACCCAAAAATTTCCGTAGTTCTCTGGATGTTTTTTGGGCTGAGATCTCCCAAAATTGAATTGGGTGAATTCTGTGAGGGACTACCCTCAGTAAGCCAGGTCAATGATTAGATTGTCTGGTGATTTCCATTATCAGTTGGTTGCATCTAACAAAAACACATGAATCTTGAAGACATTGCTCGGTATTACATTGATACCCCAGCGTATGCTCTCTCGCCTTCCGTCGTGAAAGGCTTCCGTCAGTTTATCGTGGATATAGCACAGGTAGAACTCCAGGGTATGGAGTTTCAGTATGTTGATTACTTTCCTTACATGAAAGGAACAGAACTGAGCTTAGAGCATATCTATAGAGATTATAACCAAGGGAAACTAATGATTACCACTCAGTTCAACAATTCTGATCTTTTGGGTTCAGACATTAACCTGATTTTCCGCTGTATTCACGAAATCCATCACATCAAACTGAATGTTGGTTTTGATTTAGAAGGGGAATTTGCTACAGCGGTTCATCTGATCGAGAAAACAGATAATCTGTTATTTAAGCAGATTCTCTTCAGTGAAAACTTAGGACAAATTGCCGTGCGCTTATGCCAAGGGAAGTTTCCCGACGACCAAAAAGTTGTCCTCTTTGAGCCTGAGGTGCTGCACTGTTTGAAAAAAGAATGGAAATCTTTGTTGAACTGAATTTTCCAAGCAAGAGATAGGTTAGATAAAGGAAATGGGGAGTTATAGCACTACGCTCTAAGGTTAGGACAAAAGAAGAAAAATTAATTTAAATCGCTTGACCCTGAGCGACTTGTACTGAGCGTGTTACTGAGCGAAGCCGAAGTAAGCCGAAGTAAGTCGAAGTAAGCCGAGGTGTTGCCTATTGCAAGAAAGCCTAGCGCGTAGCGCTATAAGCCACTTTACTCGGGCAACTCTCCAAAGCGTTCCCGATATCGACTCAAAAGCGACTCCATCTCCGTTAACTGTTGCTCTGCTTGGGTTAACTGTTGCTCTGCTTGCACTCGCTGTTGTTGCTCTTGTTCAGCGACTTCTTGGGGTATCGGAATTAGCTGTCCTTGGGCATTAAAAAAGCGCAACTTCGACTCATAAATTCCCAAATATAACCCCAACTGTTTGCTCCATAACCACCCTTGCTGATTCGGATGCAACTGTTCATACTCACCATCGACCAAATGAAAACCTTGAAACTCCAAGCTATTCGGGTCAAACCAAAAATAGTCCGGAGTACGGAAAACATCTTGATATAGCTGCTTTTTTAAGCCTCGATCAGTCGCAGCCGTCTTGGGAGAAAGAATTTCTACAATCACATTGGGATACTTACCATCTTCCTCCCAAACCACCCAACTTTGGCGAGGAAAGCGTTCTACTCCCAAAACCACAAAAAAATCCGGTCCCCGGAACTTCTCTGACTTGCGCTGACGGGGAGAGTAGTAGATCGTCAGATTACCAGACGCATAGAAATCATTGCGCTCTCGCCACAGCCATTCTAAGCAGGCGATGAGCAATGTCATTTGTAGGCGATGCAAGTCTGTCGCTTTCATGGTGCTATAACCAAAGCCGTCCTTGAAGGACGGGGAGCCTGAACCCAAATTTTCGGTCACTGTAGTGGCGTGGCACACCTTAGCAATATGAATTAGAATGGGATACCCGAAACCGTAGGGGCGAATAGACGTGCGCCCGATTCAATAGTCAAGTCTATTCCACCATTTTAGCTGTGCCACGCCAGTAGAGCGGGTGATGGGACTCGAACCCACGACATCCAGCTTGGGAAGCTGACGTTCTACCACTGAACTACACCCGCAAGTTACTCTCAACGAGAATCTTTAAGCTATTATATCAATAAATTTGCCTCATATTTCTACCTGACTCTGGAGGTGAAGACTTAACCTTGATTGAGCTAGGTATGTTTTCGTTTATACAAAAATCCTGAAACTCTTCCAAATAAAGGGGTTGCGAGTTCGGTAACAGTTAGCTATGACCAAAAACACGCCGAGGTTGTGAATCTTTAGATCCCAATCCACTTAAATTTATCGCATCCTGTAAAGTATAGAGTTATAACTGTTCGATTGATCCTCAAACCATTGCACTCCGCAGGGATTACCCAGGATGTTTAACGCAACAGAAATTCTCATAAACTCATTTGTCCAAAGACTCCGGGATGGCTACCACCGGACTTACGGGGGGCTGAAAACCGACTTTGAGGACATTATTGCTTGGGCAGGCAGTATGGCAATGGAAAATATTGCCAACAGCGATGCCCTGTATCATAATGTCGAGCATTCTATCCTCGTCACCTTAGTCGGTCAGGAGATTCTCCGAGGCAAGCATATCCGTGAAGGTGGCGTCACACCAGAAGATTGGTTGCACTTTATCATTTCTCTGGTTTGCCACGACATTGGCTATGTGAAAGGAGTCTGTCGTCAGGATCGCGAAACTGAACGACTTTATGCGACGGGCAAAAATGGTGAGATGGTGCATCTGCCTCCTGGCGCTACCGATGCCTCCCTAACGCCTCATCATGTTGATCGGGCGAAACTGTTTACGGATGAGCGATTTGGCGGTCACAAACTGATTGACGCGGAACTGATTAAGCTCAATATTGAACTGACTCGTTTCC
Organism: Coleofasciculus chthonoplastes PCC 7420; assembly: GCF_000155555.1. GTDB lineage: Bacteria > Cyanobacteriota > Cyanobacteriia > Cyanobacteriales > Coleofasciculaceae > Coleofasciculus > Coleofasciculus chthonoplastes_A. The sequence goes on along the minus strand of NZ_DS989869.1, from coordinate 55,818 downwards.
CGGTTCCTAAAGAAGGGGATCATCGAGATACCCTGAATTATCCCGGTTTGATTCGTGCCTCTGACTTAATTGGTCAGCTTTCTGATCCGCGCTATCTCAAGAAAATTAGCTCTCTATTCTACGAATTTGAAGAAACGGGTGTCAACCAAGCCTTAGGCTATGAGCATCCTGGCGACCTTCGCGCGGGTTATTCCAGGTTTTACTGGAATGGAGTATTTCCCTTTATCCAGGAAGCCCTGCGTTACCTGTCCCTCACCCAAGAGGGTAAGCAAATCACCGCCAACCTCTACTCCAATGTGTTTGTTGTCGAACACGAAAAGAACGAAGAACAACACCGACAACTCGCCCAGCAGCTTAATTCTTAACCTGTAACCCATGAACTGGTGGCAAAAACTGAAAAAGAACCCCTTGGCTCGGTTTGGCGCGATCGTGCTATTGATTTTTTACCTTGCCGTAATTGCGGCTGATTTTGTCGCGCCTTATGACCCGTATGTCTCCCAACCCAATGGTTCCCTGTTGCCACCCACCCAAGTTTACTGGCGCACTCCCGAAGGCAGGTTTATTGGTCCCCATGTCTACCCAACCACCCAAGGACCAACGGATTTAGAGACGGGGGAACGAGAACTGATGGTGGATTGGCAAAGTCCGTCCCCCATCCGTTTATTTGTTCAAGGTTCGGGATACCAGTTTCTGCAACTGCGTTTCCCCTTACCCCCCAACTTTGAAGAGGTGGAGATATTTGGCGGAATTCCGATGAACTTGCACTTGTTCGGCACGATTGGTGAAGGCAAACTGAATCTATTAGGGACGGATGAGCAAGGTCGGGATCAATTCAGTCGTTTGGTGTATGGGGGGCGAATTAGTCTGAGTATCGGTTTAGTGGGAATTGCCATCTCTTTTCCGCTGGGTTTAATTATCGGTGGAATTTCTGGCTATTTCGGGGGGTGGATTGATGCCATGTTGATGCGCCTCGTGGAAGTGATGATGACGATTCCCACTCTATACCTACTCGTGGCATTAGCGTCAGTGTTACCACCAGGACTAACCAGCGCCCAACGATTTTTGTTAATTGTTTTAATTACCTCGTTTATTGGCTGGTCTGGATTAGCCCGGGTGATTCGCGGACAGGTGTTATCGATTAAAGAACGAGAATTTGTCCAAGCATCTCAGGCGATGGGGGCTAAACCCCTTTACATTATTGTCCGCCATGTGCTGCCCCAAACGGCAACCTATGTGATTATCTCAGCCACTCTCGCCGTCCCCAGCTTTATTGTGGCGGAATCGGTGCTGAGTTTAATCGGTCTGGGTATTCAGCAACCTGACCCGTCTTGGGGAAATTTGCTATCCTTGGCAACGAATGCTTCGATTTTGGTACTACAACCCTGGTTAATTTGGCCCCCCGCCGCGCTGATTATCTTGACCGTGTTAGCCTTTAACTTGCTGGGGGATGGTCTACGGGATGCCCTTGATCCTCGGAGTTTGCAGCGCTAGGGGGAAGAGTTCCATTGGATTGCGCTTGTGGCAAGGTTCGGCGTAGGGCAGTCTTTTGGGCAAAGTCTTTGCCTTCGGTGAGCAGATAATCGAGAAAGGTGCGAGCGACAATGGAGAGTTGTTTGCCATTTGGGTAAACCGCATACCAGTATCGTTCAATCGGGAATTCTTCCACATCTAAAATGGTCAGTTGGTTACAGATGCCCTCTAAGGCTAAGGTATGACGGGATAAAACCGAAATGCCTAACCCTCCCGCGATCGCTTGTTTAATGGCTTCATTGCTGCCTAAGTCAAGCTGCACTTTTAACTCAATATCACGGGAATCAAATAGTTCTTGCACCGCCTTGCGCGTTCCTGATCCAGGTTCTCTCATAATAAAAGGTTCCTCTGCCAAACGCTCTAAAGGAATATTGGTTTCATTCACCAACGGATGATCCGCTGGGGCGATGACAACCAGGGGATTGTCCAGAATGGCTTCGTAGGTAATATCCAGATCCGGGAGTTGACTCATTACATACAAGTCATCGGCATTGTCATTCAGACGACCCAGAATATATTCATGATTGGTCACCTGAAGCGATACATCGATTCCTGGATAACGCCGACAAAATGGACCGAGTAACCGGGGAATAAAATATTTAGCGGTTGTGATCACCGACACCCGCAGGCGTCCCTGTTTCAGACCTTGCAAATCGGCAATAGTCATCTCAAACTGGTCTAAATTCTCAAATATGGCACGACAGGTCTTGACGAGTTCCTCTCCGGCTTGGGTAAGATAAAGACGTTTGCCTACTTGATCAAATAAGGGAACACCAACCGCTCGGGTCAGCTGTTTCACCTGCATGGACACCGTCGGTTGGGTGAGAAATAGTTCTTCAGCAGCACGAGTAAAGCTATTATGTCGAGCAACGGCTTCAAAGACTTTGAGCTGATGCAGCGTGGCTTGCTTCAACGATACTCCTCCTTGATAGGAATAATTTATAGATTATAGTCTATGATTTCTATCAGAACAATGTATTTTTTCTATGGTAACTCTGAGTTAAGATTTCAGATAACACCAAACAAGTGACAGTCTTCCTTCCATCTCGCGTTGTCCCCTAACCAATTTGTATGTTCCGGAATAAGCGGTTTGGTTTTAGCCTGTACTCTACAGGAAAGCTTAATCCGATCATCGCTGGAATTGGGTGCAACGCCTTTTTTGTTAAAGGCAGGAGGCAGGAGGCAGAAGGCAGAAGGCAGGAGGCAGGAGGCAGGAGGATTATTACATGAATTTACATGATTTTTTTGAGCTTTTAATTTTGTCTCCCCCAGCTTCCAGACGTAGCATGCTACGTCTCTACATGCTCCCTCAGCTCTGCTCATCGGCAATGTAGTATCAGAAGTCAATTTCTTTAGTCGGCGCGGGCAATTTATCTAAATCAGGGAGTTCGACTAATTCCTTCTCTGTTTCCTTGACCTCAACAGGCAATCGTAGGGGTTCAGGGGTTTCTTCCTCTTCAATGAAGTAACTTGCCAAGGGTAGGGCTTGTTCGAGATCCTCTAACGGTCGAGTAATCACCGTGACAGCAACCAGTTCCCCAATCCGTTGGGCTTCTGCCATACCCACTTGCAGCGCCATGGCGACTTCCGCTACCCGACCCCGGATAATCACGGTACATAAGCCCGCGCCAATGGTTTCGTAACCCGTCAGTTCCACATTTGCTGCTTTGAGCATCGCATCCGCTGCACCGACGATCGCGGGAAAACCGCGAGTTTCTAGAAGTCCCAGGGCTTGGGAACTATGGCGCGATCGCGTCTGCTGTTGCACATCTTCTAGCAAATGAGAACCCAGAGGTAAGACAACCTCCAAGTTTGGGAACGGTCGAGGAATTACCAAGGAGGACAATAATCGACCTTCTCGTTTAGCATGTTCAACCCCAGCTTGCACCGCAATCCGCACTTCTGCTGTAGCGCCGCGCACAATTGCCGTACAATGACCACTGCCAATTTTTTCAAATCCGATTAACGTCACTCCAGACGCCTTGAGCATCGCATCAGCCGTACTTACAATCACGGGAAAACTGAGCGTAGACACCAAACCCAAAGAGGAATGACGAAAGCGATTTCGTTGAGTAGAAGGGGTGTGGGGGATAATTCCAGGGTTGTATGACTCCATAGCTCGGCTCTCCATGTCGTTGTTGGCTGTTAAGTGTTGCCTCTAATCCAGTCTAAGAAACCGTTACATAAGAGGCTCTCCCGTACATAAGGTGATAAATTTTCCTTATATGTGTAGCGATTGGCTTGATTTGAAGAAAACCTAGCTTAATCGCTTAATTAGTTGGGTTTCCTTCGTCAACCCAACCTACAAGCATTACACCGTGGGACTTTGGCTTAATTCATAAGACTTTATTATCACCCTAAGTACGGGAGAGCCATCAGCAATAGCTTTAGCCAGCTTATGATTAGCCATCATGCCAGACACGTTAAGGTTCTCTATCCCTATTCTGCTGTGGTTTTTGGCTAGATAGGATGTGAGCTTGTGCAGGGTGTCTTTTCGGATGTTGGCTATCTGGCGATGGAGCCTAGCTATCTTGACTTGGGCTTTCCTCCAGTTGTTCGAGCCTTTGACTTTATGGCGGTTGAGCCATTGCCAACGCGATAGCTTTTTCTCATGCTTGCGGTAACTTTTCGCTCCCTCTACCACGATACCTGTAGACAAAACGGCTAGTGCTTTTACGCCTAAGTCCACCCCCACAACGGGGTAGGGTTTATGGGTATTGAATGGCTCAATCTCCAGCTTAAAACTGATAAACCAGCGATCAGCCGTTCTGGATATGGTCACAGACTTGGGTTGATAAGCATCAGGCAATCGCTCATACGTCCTCAGCCAACCAATCTTAGGTACTCTAATCTTGAAGTGGTCTAGCTTGATTGACCCATCTAGGGTAAAGCTATCGCCCCGCCCTTTCTTCTTAAACCTGGGTGGCTTGCTTGTCTTCTTAAATGCCCGTTTCCAAGCCTCAGCCAATTGCCTAAGTGCATACTGAGGAGCGCATTTGCTCACTTCATAATACCAGGGACAGACAGGCTTAACCAGTGCCACCAACCATTTGTGTAGGTCAATGCCAGTAGGGAATTTTATCTTGTCCTCTGGATTGTCCCGGTTATGGTCAAGTATCTGGTGAGTTAAGCCTAGTCCCCAGTTCCAAGCATGACGGGTAACACCGGAGTGCTTGGCTAATAGCTTCCTTTGCTTGTTATTCAGCTTTAACTCGGTTTTGAATCCTAATAGCATTTGCCTAATGCTCAACTGGTGTGAACCTACCCAAAAAGCCCAGCTATGGGAAGGTTCGGGGAGAAATTAGGTTACGGTTACTTGCCCAACACTCTAACCCTAACAACTTATCGATGTAACCTATCTCAGCGCTGATCTTAACACTACAGATTGAAGCGGCTAAATGACTCCCTTGCATCAGGAGTCCAAATTATTGATTATAGGGAAATAGAGTTTTGAGAATCCGGTCTACACTACCTTGCCCATAGACAGAGTTTTCCGCCGGGGAGTTAGCAGATTCAGGGTCTTCTTCCGTCGTGGACTCACTGGAATGTCTCTGGGAATCAACAGGTGGGTTGACATCCTGCTGTTCAGGAGAAGGAGATGGAGCAGATGCGATCGCCTCTTGTTCAGGTTCAGGATTCGCCGCTTCTGGGGGATTAGAGCTATCAACCGGAGGAGTCGCGGCTGGGGAAACCTCGGCAACTTGACGCCCCACATCACCAACAACAGACCCCGCAGGCACAACGGTTAATCGCTCAATCGAAGCATTCCAAATCGTGGTCAGTGAACCGATACAAGCATTTGCCCCAATTGTCCCGTGACCTACGACCAATACACCTGTACCCATATTGACACCGGTTTCTATCTCTAACGTCCCTTGGTCAGCGTGCAGAATTGAACCTGCACCAATACAAACACCTGCCGCGATAATTATTTGACTCTCAGGATTAGCCCGCAAAATTACTCCCGATGAAATCACAGCACTCGGATCAATGGTTACATCACCTTGAACATAGACATGAGAGTGACTGCTCAATGGTAGTGGCAGGGGCAAATGCATTTTATAGTTATAGACGTTATAAACGTGAAGCTAATCAGGTCAATAGAATTAGAAGTACCGCGATTTTGAAGTCAGTGATTTTGGATTACCTCTGTAGGAAAGGAAAGGGATTGAGGATTAAAAATAGTCAATTCTTTCTTTGTTGAACAATTTCGGAGAAAGCATAGATTTCAAGCCTAACTCCATCGCCAATCCCCAATCACAGATCACCCTTTCCTTTCCCGCTGACTTCTAAGGGTTACTGAGGTAATGATTGCTCAACTTGGTTTTTGAATCAGGGTTTCCAAGACACGCCGCTTGGCTTTTGGATCAATGCCAATCAGACGCACATATTCCCCGCTATGTTCAGCCATACAGCCTTCTAACCCCTCAACCACCTCAGAAACCTGATTTGATTCGATGGGAGCGCAGCTTTGCCAGGAACTGGTGCGGAAGCGACGCTTGTCGGCGTGTTCGGTACCAATTTTGTAGCCTTGAGCTAACAAACCCCGGACTTGATCAATCGCCTCTTGACTCAAAGACGTATCCGCAGGTGATACAGAATCCGCTTTTGAGGGTGCTGATACCGAGGTTTTGGTGCTGGTGCGATCGCGCCGACCATTTGAGGAGACCGATGTCCCTGTTGTCAAGGCTTTACTATCCGGTCGTTGAATAATTTCTTGCAGCACCCGTCGTTTCACATTGGGGTCAATCCCAATCAAGCGCACGTACTCGCCCTCATGGTCGGTTACACAGTCGATAATCGCGTCCATCACCTCCGATTCCCGATTGGATTGAATCGACATCGCGCTCTTCCAAGAACTGGTGCGGAAGCGCCGCTCATCGGCATATTCTAAACCAACCCCATAACCTTGAGCGACCAGTCCCACCACCGTTTGCTGAAGATCAGACTCCAGTTGGGGTTGTGAACGGGAAACTTGACGGTTTTTGCTCGCCGCAGGTTGACTGTAACGATAACTCGAAGATGCTTTCGCTGGGGTGGACTTGGACGGCTGATCACCGGGTCTTTGGATAATTTCTTCCATCACCCGCCGTTTGGCTTTCGGGTCAATCCCAATCAGGCGAACATATTCGCCCTCATGTTCGGTTAAGCAATCGCTCAGAGCATCAAGCACCTCTGATTCACGATCTGAGTGAATCGCGATCGCACTTTTCCAAGAACTGGTCCGGAAGCGTCGCTCATCTGCATATTCGGCACCAATCCGATATCCTTGAGCTAACAGTTGACGAATTTGTTTCTGCAGGTCTGAATTTATGGCTGTAAATGAAGGCATGGAACTATAAGAATAAGAAGAACGACGAGAAGGTTGATTTCCATTTTCCTGATCAGAGTCAGAGGCTTGAAGCCTCTCCTTGCGGATTGGCGCAATACAAGCTTCATCCTCTGCACACTGATACCCTGATCGCAATGCATCGTTGCATGCGATCAGATTATGAGCAAACGTGAGATCCTCCTCTTGGACATCGGGCAATCTATCCGCTTGCTGCTGGTTATTAATGACTGCTCCAGAGGGTATATATTTCCCCGGCGGAATTTCCACATCTTGCACCAAGGCGTGCATCATGATGATACAGCCATGACCGATGCGAGCATTAAACACGGTGGAGCGAAAGCCAATAAAGCAATCATCTCCAATGTAGGCTGGACCGTGAATCAGGCATAGATGAGTAATCGAGGTATTCTGACCAATCCAGACGGAGTAAGCTTTTTTGTCATCCCCCAACACTCGCGAACCTTCTAAGCCATGAATCACCACTCCATCTTGAATATTCGAGCCAGCGGCAATGTAAAACGGTCCACCTTCGTCTGCTCGAATGGAAGTCCCCGGAGAAATCAGAACATTTTCGGCGATTATGACATCTCCGATAATGTTAGAAAAGGAGTGGACGTAGGCACTTTCGTGAATTTTGGGTTCCGCCAAACTTTTTGACCAAGGGGTCGGGGGTGCCGCGTAGCTACGAACTACCATGATAATATTTTCCTGCCTTGCACAACGTATATCAACGTGTTGTTTTTTTTTGATTAAACCAAGAGCATTTCATCCATAAGCCTTGGATGTTTATCCCAATAGGGATATAAAGATCTGTGTTTAAGTTGGATCTTCAAACAGCCGCAATTCTAGCTAGATTGTCGGGTTTTGAGGGAGAAGTTTTTGGTTAAAACCAAAACCCGGGTACTGAGCCGAGGGCTATTGGGTTAACTCCCCTCCCGCTAGCAGAATAAGTATTGGCTTTAATACGCCAAATTAGGGTATGAATTCTTAGTCTGGCGGTCAGTCATCTTAGACCGATAAGGGAGTCAGACTCAGGGCTTGCTCATGATTGGTGCTAACGATTTCGGATGACTTTTTCCACCCCAGACTATCGATATTGATCTTTTTTACTGTAGAGAATGTGATTATCTACACTAACGGTGTCGATAATCCCCACTACCATAGCATCAATAGGGCGCTTATCACTTTCACCCACCTGACGGGCTGCGCTGCCACAACTCACCAAAACCCACTCATCCACACCCGCACCGACGACATCTGCTGCCACTTCGTAGTTAGGTAGAGGTTTACCCTCTTCATCCATAAACTGTACTAAGAGAAATTTTACACCTCTCAGGCTGGGTTCTTTACAAGTACTAACGACTGTCCCCCGCACTCTGGCAATTTGCATTTATCCTCCACGGTTGGGATTTTGGATCGTCGGTTCTGGGCGGACTGAGTTACCGTTTTTTTTAACGAGCGAGTCTTGCCTTTGTCTCAAGCCCCAATTAACCTTTCCTATAATCATTTAAGGATAAGGGTATTGGTCTTAGGGACGGTTAAGCGGACGGATGGCATTCGTGCTTTCTCGGAACTGTTCTACGTCTTCAGTGTACCGAATCGGCAGCACGTACTCTAGGTTTTCATGAGGGCGAGCAATAATGTGAGTGGATAGAACCTGACCCCCATTGACGCGCTTGACGTTATCCACACCAGCGGCTACAGAGGCTTGGACTTCCGACACATCGCCCCGGACGATAACCGTAACCCGACCACTACCGATTTTTTCATACCCGACTAAGGTGACACGGGCGGCTTTCACCATGGCGTCAGCGGCTTCGACGACAGCAGGAAAGCCGAGGGTTTCTACCATTCCAACGGCGATTGACATGAATGTTTCTCCAAAATCTAGGGGTTTGTCTGTTTTGACACCTTGGGAGCGCCAGTATTTAGCCCAATCTAAGCGTAGAGATCTCGCTAATAGGATCGGAATTGCTCCACGGCTTCGCTATATCGAATTGGTAGAACGTATTCCAAGTTTTCGTGGGGACGAGCAATGATGTGGGTGGATACGACTTCACCCCCATTGACCCGATTGGCAGATTCTACGCCAGCAGCGACGGACGCTTGAACTTCTGAGACATCGCCCCGAACAATAACCGTGACCCGCGCACTACCAATTTTTTCATACCCGACCAAGGTGACACGGGCAGCTTTCACCATGGCATCGGCGGCTTCGACGACAGCCGGAAACCCTTTGGTTTCAATCATTCCTACAGCAATTGGCACGTTGATTTTCTCCTTGTGAATACGTTGACCATGAGTCCGCCCATCCCGGTTGGGCAAAAATTTGGACGGGAATGTCGAAGTTTAGACTAATAAATTACTAGCCAAAACCAAGCATAGAGAAGCTTGGCACAATTGACAATATAAATTATTATGATAATTCTTAATCAAACTGTTTAACAAAACTTAACTTTAGAGCGATAATAATCGAGAGGTTGGGCAAAATTCTCAGCTTTGGCGAAATGTTGGCTTTTTTTATAATTTTTTGGTAACGTTTTTATACGTTAAAATGACTTGTCTCCAGACGCCGGGAGAATCACCTCATAATCAAGCAGGGGCAACGGGTAGGAGAAACGCCTAACCGAACAACTCAAGCTTGGAGAGAAGGTCAAGGCTCTAGGGTTAAGTATAAGCTATGTTTATCACTTTGATTAAGCTGACTTTAATATAGATTAAATAGATAGATAGATAGAGGGACTCAAACCGCGATCGCACCAGCATTGCGCCAGCGAATCCCTTGGTCAATAGGCAAAATTCTGTATCGATATGATCCAGTGATCAAAAACCAACGAGGTACGCAAGCGGGATGACAGAGTTTCTGAATCAGACAATGTGGTTAGTGCCGTTTTATGGGTTAATTGGCGCCATTTTAAGCTTACCTTGGGCAACAGGCGTGATTCGTCGCACGGGTCCGCGTCCGGCTGCCTATCTTAACATATTAATGACGCTTTTTGCCTGTATTCACGGTTTGGTAATCTTCCAGTCTGCCGTAAATCAGCCGATGGTGAACGAGTTTGTATTTGACTGGCTGCAAGTTGGCAGCGTCAATTTCTCCTTCGCCCTAGAAGTTTCGCCTGTAAGTACAGGTGCGGCAGAGGTGGTGACCAGCCTCTGCCTGTTGGCGCAACTGTATGCCCTAGGATACATGGAAAAAGACTGGGCATTAGCCCGCTTTTTTGCCTTAATGGGATTCTTTGAAGGGGCGATGAGTGGAATTGCCTTGAGTAATTCCCTACTCTTGAGCTATGCCCTGTTGGAAATGCTCACCCTCTCCACCTACTTACTCGTTGGCTTTTGGTATGCTCAACCCTTAGTGGTTACCGCTGCACGAGATGCCTTTTTAACCAAGCGGGTGGGTGACATGTTGCTGTTAATGGGGGTTGTCACCCTGGGAAGCCTCGCGGGTAGCTTAAACTTTAATAACTTATACGATTGGGCAGGAACAGCAAACCTTCCCCCCATCCTCGCCACCTTGCTGGGATTAGCCTTAATTGCCGGACCCCTAGGGAAATGCGCTCAATTTCCCTTGCATTTGTGGTTAGATGAAGCGATGGAAGGACCAAACCCCGCCTCCGTCTTGCGGAATTCGCTGGTCGTCTGCTGTGGGGCGTATGTGTTGATAAAACTGCTGCCGATTTTAGCCCTATCCCCAGTCACCTTATCCGTGTTAGTGGTAATTGGCACGATCACGGCGATTGGTGCATCTTTAGTCGCCATTGCCCAAATTGATATTAAGCGATCGCTCTCCCATACCACCAGTGCCTATTTAGGGTTGGTGTTTATCGCCGTGGGAACCGGACGCGCCGATATTGCAGCGGCGTTACTCCTCGCCCACGCCTTTGCCAAAGCCCTATTATTTATGAGTACGGGTTCAATTATTCTCACAACCAGTAACCAAAATCTCACCGAGATGGGCGGCTTATGGTCACGGATGCCCGCCACAACCAGTGCCTTTGTCGTCGGAACAGCGGGGATGATTGGACTATTGCCCCTGGGGGGGTATTGGGCGTTAAGTAAAGGGATTAATTCTCTCTGGGCAGATTCACCTGGATTAGTGGCAACGTTTATCGTGGTGAATGGGATTACCGCCCTGGGATTAACTCGTGTCTTTCGTTTAGCTTTTTTAGGCAATCCTCAGCCGAAAACCCGCCGCACCCCAGAAGTCTTGTGGACCATGGCGTTACCGATGGTGGGGTTAACGTTGATGACATTGGGGATGCCTTTGTTGCTGCAATGGTTAAACTTGTTACCCGTAGCCAAGTATGAGTACCTGATTGAAGTCCCCCAACTGTTATTATTTGGTTCCAGCGTAGTGGGTTGTGGGATTGGCGGTTTAATGGACTTACACAGAACGGGATTGCGATCAATTCTCTTACCTGTGAGATTTTTGCAAGACCTTTTAGCTTATGATTTTTACGTCGATCGATTCTACAATTTGACGGTTGTGTTTGCAGTTGACCTATTTTCTAAACTGACGGATTGGATTGACCGTAATATTGTCGATGGTGCGGTAAATTTAATCGGTTTGGTGACTGTGGTTGGCGGTCAATCGTTGAAATATAGTGTGTCGGGGAAGTCTCAGTTTTACTTGTTCACGATTCTGATTGGTGTCAGTTTATTGGCACTGTTAATGAGTTGGCCCCTCAGTCAGTGGGATTGGGAACGGTGGTTGTTTCTGATTGGACAATAAAAAGGTTTGTTTGTCTGACTCTCATGTGACTCAATCTGCCCGGGTTGATTGGTTGGTATCGAAGGTTATTTTTTTTAACGCAGAGGTACGCAGAGGTTAACGCAGAGGGTCGCAGAGGAGTGATGAGAATTGATGAGCAATGAGGCAGTTTGTCAATGGCTGCGAATATAAAGAAGGACTAAGGACGAAGGACTAAGGACAAATGACGAATAAGAAAAGACGAATAAGAAATTATGCTAAGTGCTTTAATTTTAGTACCGCTATTAACTGCCCTTGTCGTCGGATTTTTGCCTACGAATCTGATGGCAAAAGGGGCGCGTAAAGTTACTCTGATTGTTACCAGTGGTCTATTTATTTGGTCATTGGTGTTACTCGCGCAGTTTAATCCCAGTGAGATTAACTTTCAGTTTCAAGAGCAACTCTCTTGGATTGAGTCAATTGGGTTAACCTACAGTTTAGGTATTGATGGGTTGTCTATGCCTTTACTGGTTTTAAATGGTTTACTCACCGCCATGGCAGTGTACTGTAGCGATGAGGAGTTAGAACGTCCGCGATTTTATTACACGCTGATTCTGTTATTAAATGCTGGAGTGGCGGGGGCGTTTTTAGCGCAAGATTTATTGCTGTTTTTCCTCTTCTATGAACTGGAATTAATTCCTTTATATTTGCTAATTGCTATCTGGGGCGGAAAACGGCGTGGTTATGCGGCGACCAAGTTTCTCTTATATACCGCTGCGTCGGGGGCGTTGGTTTTAGCTGTATTTTTAGGCTTGGTCTTTTTGAGTGGGGCGAATAGTTTTGCCTACGGTAATGTTCAAAATTTAGCCTCATTATTGCCCGTGGCGCGTCAATTGGTACTTTTAGGCGGAATTCTGATTGCCTTTGGGATTAAAATTCCTTTGGTTCCCTTCCATACCTGGTTACCGGATGCCCACGTTGAAGCTTCGACACCAATTTCTATGCTGTTAGCAGGGGTGTTGCTGAAGTTAGGAACTTATGGATTATTGCGCTTTGGTTTAGGATTATTTCCTGAAGCATGGGCAATTATCGCCCCGTGGTTAGCAATATGGGCGGTTGTCAGTGTTCTCTATGGCGCGTTTAATGCGATCGCGCAACGGGATATGAAGAAGATGGTGGCGTTTAGTTCAGTGGCACACATGGGGTATATTTTACTGGCGGCGGCGGCGGCGACATCAATTTCCCTGGTGGCGGCGGTGATGCAAATGGTGAGTCATGGGTTAATCTCGGCGTTACTGTTTTTCCTGGTGGGGGTGGTGTATAAGAAGACGGGTTCGCGGGATTTAGAGGTTCTCAATGGATTGTTGAATCGGGAACGGGGATTACCGTTGATTGGTAGTTTTATGGTATTGGCGGTAATGGCGAGTGCGGGAATTCCAGGAATGGTGGGATTTATCTCGGAATTTTTGGTGTTTCGGGGGAGTTTTCCGGCGTTTCCGGTGCAAACACTTCTGTGTATGATTGGTACAGTCTTGACGGCAGTTTATTTCTTGATTCTGCTAGATCGTACCTTTTTTGGGCGTCTCTCGGCACAGGTGATTAATTTACCCCGGGTTTACTGGAGTGAACGGATACCGGCGATTGTCTTAGCGGTGTTGATTGTTATTTTTGGGATTCAACCGGGATGGTTGGTGCGGTTGAGTGAAACGACTACGGCGACGATGGTGACGAATTCACCAACCATTGCTTTGGGAAAATAAGGCAGATGGTAGATGGTAGATGGTAGATGGGAAGTTAATACTAAGTCAGGGCGGGTTTTGCCTAAACGTTACTATCAATAGCGAAAAGAAAGTTCCTAAACCCGCCCCTACACACTCAAAACTAATTGCTATGGTCATTAGTCAAAAAACCTCTAAAAAACATCCCCTAGAACCTTACATTAAACGCCTGAACTCAGGTGAAGCGTTGCTGGTGGATTCACCAGAGAATGTGCTAGAGGTTGTGGGGATTTTACATAGTTATGGCATTGTCCTAGATGCCTATTCCCGCAATCTAATTTATATTGCTGACAATCAGTTTTTAGTCTTTTTTCCCTTCTTTAAATACTTCAACGGGGAGGTTTCTTTTCAGAAACTATTGCAGCACTGGTGGCATGATCGGATTAATTTTGAATATGCAGAATACTGCATGAAAGCCATGTTTTGGCATGGAGGTGGGGGATTAGATGCGTATTTAGATACACCAGAATTTAAGCAACACTGTGCTGCTGCAGTTCAGGCAAAGTTTAAGGGGAATCCGTTTGTCCAAGGGTTAAACTGGTTATTTCCCGATTTTCTCACCGAACAAATGCGTCAGATGGCTTACTACAGTGGCTTGGGTCAATTCTGGCGGGTGATGAGTGATATTTTTATGGAGTTATCTAGTCGCTATGACAAGGGGGAAATTAAGACGATTCCGCAAGTGGTGGAACATATTTTAAATGGATTAGTGGCGTCGGCGAATAAGCCAATTACCTATAGCGTGAAAATTCGCGATCGCGAGTATGAGATACTTCCAAAATCCGCTGGGTTAACCTTTCTCATGGATACGGCGGTACCCTATGTGGAGGCGATTTTCTTTCGGGGAACGCCGTTTTTGGGGACGGTTTCCTATAACGCCCAAGCCAATCAGATTCCGCCCGAACAAGGTAAGTTTACTTATGGGGCATTATATGCCGATCCGTTACCGATTGGAGGATCGGGGATTCCGCCAACATTATTGATGCAGGATATGCGTCATTATTTACCTGATTATCTGCATCAAGTTTATCAGCGATCGCGTCGGGGAGAGGATGATTTGCGGGTGCAGATTTGCCAAACGTTTCAGAAGTCGATGTTTTGTGTAACCACGGCGGCAATTTTGGGATTAGCGCCTCATCCGTTGGATACGACGGAACCGGAACAACAGGCGGAAAATCGGGCGTATTTGGAATATTGGATGGATCGATTTGTTACATCGCGGATCAATGATGTTAATCAGTGAGTTAAGCTGTCATGCATTTAAATTGGGTATTAGTAGCGAGCAAGATGCAAAGCCTGCGGCATGGCTTCGCTAAACGCACTACAAGGATTCCGCCCTTATTGATATTAAGGTTTAAATGCCGAACAGCTTAAGCCAACTAGGATAAGCACAAGACTGGTGATTTTGTAATGGTAATCCCTGATACGTCGAACCTATTTTGCTAACACCCTGATCAAATTCCTCCAAATTCATAGTGTCAACTTCAACAAGTGCCTCAAATGCAATTGTCCACCACTTCTCATTGTTAACTGTAAGCTGGGTTAATTCATAGGTAATCTCTTGGTAAAAACGTTGCGATCGCGCTTTGTTCACCGACACCCATGATCCTTGTGTCAAGCCGCCTTTGGGCATGAGACTCTCAGACGTTGAGTCTTGACAACTCCACTTAATCCATTGTTCAATCCCGCCTTCCCAGTGGCGACTAAATTGTCGGATACCCCATTCTGCTTTACGCCACTTAACCTCTAAACTGCCTTGCCGAAATTTTATATTCAGATACGGACAATCGGGGATATAAAGATAAGTATCCTCCCTGGTTTCTGGCGATCCTAATATCTCGCCTGGACAATCTGTAGTGAACCAATCATTCACCTGTTTAGGTAAATTACCGCGATTGAACCAGCGCAGTTCTAACGTGATGAAGTCATTTGTCATTTTTTAGGGAACAGGGAACAGGAAACAGGAAACAGGGAACAGGGAATTACAATTCAGATTTAATCCTGCTGGTGGGCGAATTTATAAGCCCCGATAAAGGATAGTGCGATCGCGAAGGCTAATAACACTGGGATAGAATACCAGGGAAACTGGGATAGAGGTAAATAGGCAGCCGCCCGTAATCCGGTACTGGCATAGCTGAGGGGTAATAAGTAGACGATAACTTTTAATGCCAAGGGTAACGTTCTCGGATCAAAGAACGTTGCGCCCAAAAACGACATCGGTACAATCAAAAAATTGTTGTACAGTCCCACGGATTCTAAGGACTTAACATTCAATCCCACAAGTACCCCTAAACCAGAAAATACGGCGCAATTCAGCAGTAACACCAATAAAAATAAGGGATTGATAAAGCTGAAAACTTTACCTGTAAACAGAACCGCTACCACAATCACCGAACCGGATGTCATCAACCCGCGCACGATTCCGGCTAGAATTTTACCCAAATACAGCGCTAAGGGGTGTACAGGCATCAGCAATGTTTCAGCAAATGTCTTGGTGTAAAGCCGTTCACCGCATATCGAAAAAGTTGTCCCACTGAAGCTAATCGTCATCGAGGATAGGGCAATCATCCCCGGTAGGATAAATTCCAAATAGCTGTCACCCGCCGCCGTTTCCATGGCTGAATTGAGGGCGCTACCTAATCCCAACCCAAATGCGATAATGTAAATCACTGGGGAGATGAGTCCAGCCGCCGCGACTTGCAGGATTCTCACCCGCAGCTTTAACCACTCACCCCAGAATACGGTGAGACTATCGGCGATGATGGTTTGCCATTGACTGCCTTTGAGAGTTTTGCTCAAGGGGAATACGAGATTAGACTTCACAATATCGATAGGATTAACATCTCTTCTTAATATTACTTCATAATTCTGGGCATCTGGCTGATGGTGTGGGGGTTTGATCACCCCTAACCCTCAAAATTCG
Source organism: Coleofasciculus chthonoplastes PCC 7420 (assembly GCF_000155555.1). Classification (GTDB taxonomy): domain Bacteria; phylum Cyanobacteriota; class Cyanobacteriia; order Cyanobacteriales; family Coleofasciculaceae; genus Coleofasciculus; species Coleofasciculus chthonoplastes_A. Next base: position 39,562 of record NZ_DS989869.1, on the reverse strand, counting down.
GTAATATCAAAGACTACCGAGCACAATGACCTCTCAATTTATGACCTACTACATCGCGCCCAGCTTCCGGGATAAACTGGCGGTTCACATTACCAAAAACTATCTAGAATTAGAGGGTGTCCGGGTTCCTCTGATTCTGGGCATTCATGGACGCAAAGGAGAAGGCAAATCCTTCCAATGCGAGTTAGTCTTTGAACAAATGGGGATTGGTATCATCCATATCTCTGGTGGTGAACTGGAAAGTCCGGATGCAGGTGATCCGGCGCGTCTGATTCGCTTGCGTTATCGAGAAGCCGCCGAAATGATTAAGGTGCAGGGGAAAATGTGCGGTTTAATGATTAATGACTTGGATGCAGGGGTTGGACGTTTTGACAGCACGACTCAATACACGGTCAATACTCAACTCGTCAGCGCCACATTAATGAATATTGCCGATCATCCCACCGATGTGCAACTCCCTGGGAGTTATGACGCCAATCCCCTGCATCGCGTCCCGATTATTGTCACCGGGAACGACTTCTCCACCCTCTATGCGCCGTTAATTCGAGAAGGTCGTATGGAAAAATATTACTGGGAACCCAGTCGAGAGGAACGCATTGGTATTGTTGGCGGGATTTTCGCGGCTGATGGACTACCACGACGAGACATCGAACAACTGGTGGATCAGTTTCCCGATCAAGCCATTGACTTTTTTAGCGCCTTGCGATCGCGGATTTATGATCAACAGATTCTCCACTTTATCCATGATGTCGGACTCGATCAAGTTTCCTTTCGCGTCGTTCGTAGTACCGAAGCACCGCCGGAATTTGAAAAGCCGAATTTTGATATATCTCACTTAATCGAATTCGGTCAGGTGATGATTGGCGAACAAAGACAAGTTGAACAGACGGGATTAGTTCGAGAATATAATAAGGCACTGCGCGAAAGTCCTGCGATTGAGTTACCGCCAGCACGACAAATCACAGGTCAATATACCCCCCAGACACGGAGACAGGGAAACGGTTTAGCCAAAGAACCCCATACCTTTAATCAAGGATCAGCCAATCAAGTCACTACTGAGAATAGAGTTAACCTTAAGACACATCAGCCGTTAGAACTGATCGGGTCTATAGATTTAGATATCCAGCAGCAGATCCGCGAACTCTTAGCCCAAGGCTATCGTCTCAGTTTAGAGTATGCCAATGAGCGGCGTTTTCGCACCAATGCCTGGAAAAGCGGCGGCACATTTCAAGGAAATGAAGCATCAGAGGTGATTTTGACGTTAGCCGAACGCCTTGCGGAGCATAATAACGAATACGTGCGATTAATTGGCATTGACCCCAAAGCCAAGCGACGAATTCTAGAAACGATTATCCAGCGACCGCGTTAGGATGGGGGAATCCTTTACGACCTTTGAGAGCATGATTTGTAGGGGCGGGTTTATGTGCTTTCGTTTCGCTATTGATGATAACCTTACTTCAAACCCGCCCTTTCTAAATGTAGGGGCGAGTTTCACTATCATCGTTTCTTTCCTCACCCAGATGCGACTAAACCCGCCCCAACCTAGGTATAAGGGCGGGTTTTGTTGATCACTTATTGGTGACAAACCCATTGAATGGCTAAACCCGCCCCTACATTTGATTTAATTCCCCATCTTCCATCTTCCCCAGCTTCCCCCACTCCATCCTTCCTCAGACACGCTAAATTGTAATGTATAAGTTCTCAGGCAACGGATAGATAGGTTTAACTCTCCCGAACAACGTGATGAACCATGAACAATGAACCATGAACGCTCGCACCAGGAAAAAGATACCCGATTTAATACCATCCACTAGGATATGAATTCTCCCAAACCTCCCCAACCGCCGAAAACCATTCTGGGTCAGTTGACTCAGGCAGTTCAGACGATTCAAGCTAGAGTTAACTTTGAAGCCCTAGCGCTGAAGCCGAATGCCAAAGTTCCAGAACTGTGGGTGCAAGATGCGGGTGCGGATAAGGCGGAAGTCTACCCCCTATTAGGCGATCGCTATTTGCTGGGACGCAGTTCTAAATCCTGCGATATTGTGGTGCGAAACCCAGTGGTGAGTCAGGTTCATTTGTCCTTGGAACGCTATGGGCGATCGGGCAGAACCTTTATTCTGAAAGATGAAAATTCCACCAATGGTATTTATCGAGGTAAACGCCGCCTGCCATCCTTAGCTTTGCGTCATGGGGATATTCTCACCATCGGTCCACCAGAATTAGCCGCCTCAGTTAAGCTGCAATATGTTGATCCGCCACCTTGGTATATTCTCGCTATTCGTTACAGTCTCTATGGGGTGGGTGGATTAACGGCATTAATTGCTTTAATTATTGGCATTGAATGGTTAAAAGTCCCGGTGCGCCCCCTACCCGTTGGAGTTCAAGGACCCGTTGTCGTCTATTCTCGTGACCAGGTTCCTTTGCGCCAACCGCGTACTGAGGTTCACCGAGAACTAAAACGGTTATCGGATTTTTCTCCCTATTTACCCAAAGCCTTAGTTGCTTCGGAAGATAGCCGTTATTATTGGCATTTTGGTGTCGATCCCTATGGAATTTTGCGGGCATTAGTTCGGAATATTCGGGGGGGTGGAATTAAAGAAGGGGCAAGTACGATTAGTCAACAGGTGGCTCGCAGTTTGTTTACCGAATATGTCGGGCGAGATAATAGTGCTGCCCGGAAACTTCGGGAAGCAATTGTGGCACTGAAACTGGAGACATTTTACAGTAAGGATGAGATTTTAAGGACATATTTAAACCGCATCTATCTAGGGGTAGAAGCGTATGGGTTTGAAGATGCTGCCCAATTTTATTTTGATAAATCGGCACAAGAGTTAACCCTTTCCGAAGCCGCTACGCTGGTGGCGATTTTGCCTGCACCGAATAGTTATAATCCAGTTCAGGATTATGATACCGCGTTGGGGTTGCGAAATCGGGTAATTAGCCGGATGCGGGCGATGGGGATGATTAGTGACGAGGAAGCACAACGAGCCAGGCGATCGCGCATTGAGGTGAGTCCGAAAGCTCGGGAATTCCTGAATAGCACCAAAGCTCCCTATTTCTATAATTACGTGTTTGAGGAACTACGGGATCTGCTGGGTGCGGAGTTGGCGCAAGAAGGAAACTTTATTGTCGAAACCAGTCTCGATTTGCAGACTCAGGCGAAGGCGCAATCAGAACTACGTAATTTTGTCAATACCACGGGCAGCCAATTACGCTTTTCTCAAGGGGCGATAGTCACCCTAAATACCACCGATAGCTCGATTCGGGCGATGGTGGGAGGTGTTGATTACCAAGCAAGTCAGTTTAATCGGGCAACCCAAGCCCAGCGACAACCGGGTTCAACGTTTAAACTGTTTGATTACGCCGCCGCCTTAGCCCAAGGAATTCCACCGGGAAAAACCTACTCCTGCGCCCCAGCCTTTGGTTTACGTGGGTGTGAACGTTCCGGGGGTACAGTTAATATGTACACGGGGTTGGCGCTATCGGAAAACGTGATTGCGGTGCGGGTAGCGACGGATGCGGGATTAAATAACGTGGTAGAAACGGCGCGACGATTAGGGATTCGCTCAAAGCTTGATCCGGTTCCCCGGTTGGCAATTGGACAAAGTGAAGTGAATGTGTTAGAGATTACCGGGTCGTATAGTGCGATCGCGAATAATGGGGTGTGGAATCGTCCCCATGGAATTCAACGGATTCTCGATAGTGGAGATTGTGTTGATGAGAATGATCCGAAAACCTGTCGGGTGATCTACGAGTTTGAGGAAAATGGGGAAGGGGGGGTTCAAGCGGTAGCCCCTGCGGTTGCCCAGACGATGACCACAATGTTACGGGGGGTTGTGAGCAATGGCACAGGCGGTTCCGCCGCGATCGGATTTGGAGAAGCGGGGAAAACCGGAACTACGGATCGGTATGTGGATTTATGGTTTATTGGCTTTATACCCAGTCGTCAGTTAGTCACCGGGATTTGGTTAGGCAATGATGACAACTCACCCACGCGAGGAAGTAGCGCCCAAGCCGCACAATTGTGGGGGCGTTATATGCGGGATGTGGTGCAGTAATTGTTCGTAGTAGGCACTTTAGTGCCTTAAAAGCCTTGATTTCTAAGCACTAAAGCACCAGTTTCACCAATCGCCTTGGGTTTAAACAGAAGGAACCAAAAGCTCAAGTCAGAAGAGAGCTGACTAAATATGAATTTTAGTCCACTTTAGTGGACTTGAGCTATTAGCCCGGAGTTTGAACTCCGGGCTTCGGGCTTCGGGCTTCGCCGATATCCGTTAGCGGTTGAATCACAGCTTCATCCAGTCGAAAGCTCGAACTTGGGCTTCGCTTAAATATAATAGTAATTCATCTTCGATGAGTTTCAGGAATTGCTGTAAAGCTTCACCCAGCGCTTTTTTCAGGACATCGGGTTGGGCAGATTGTACCCCGGCTTTAATGCTGTCTTTGAAAAAATCTTTTACATAGTCTTCCAGCGCTTCCTTCCCCAGTTTTAGAAGGATCTCCTTTAGGACTAAATCGTTGAGGATGGAAACGCCCAGCGCTGCCCAAAGTTCTACCATGCTGTTATGCCTACAGGATGCTTTACATCATTTTATCTTATATCCCTCTTCTGTCATTGTCTCTACCCAGTTAAAAAAGGAAACTCTACATTCACATTCCATCGCCGACCATCGTGAAGTAACAAGGTAAGATGAGATGCCATGAACTCAAAGTCTAACGGTTGGTTCTCAAATTCAGCCCACGCCTTGCGGAAATTCTGTCGCTTCAAATCACGAAAAGCAATGGTGACATGAGGAGAAAAGGAGCGATTTTTAGAACGCTCATCAACGATACCTAGGGATTCTTCTAGATATGCCATTAAATCCTGTTGAATCGCGAGCAGTTCTGGCGTTTTCAGAACGTTGACGTAAATAACACGAGGTTTAAACGCCCCAAACCCTTGAAGGGTTATGGAAACGGGTTTTCGGGTTTTAGCAAAACTTTTCAGGGATTCTTCGAGAATAGGTATAGCATCGACTTCCCATTTAAAAGGGGATTGCAGTGTAATATGGGGTGGAGATTTGAGGGCAGCTTTACTCTCATAAACATCAGCACAATGTTGCTTGATCTCCATAATCGAGTCTTGAATAGTTTGAGGAGGAAGTAGGGCGATAAAAAAGAGTTTTTTCATATTAAGCAATAAAAATAGGTTTTCGTCGAGACGGTTTTCGGGATTAAGTCGGTTAGCAAAAATAAACTCAACATTCCACCAGTTATGTAAATAGGGGCTGCTGAATAAGTGCTGTGGTGAGGGGGAGCTGGGGGAGCTGGGGAAGCTGGGGGAGCTGGGGAAGCTGGGGGAGCTGGGGAAGCTGGGGAAGCTGGGGAAGCTGGGGAAGCTGGGGAAGCTGGGGAAGCTGGGGAAGCTGGGGAAGCTGGGGAAGCTGGGGAAGCTGGGAGATCCGACATGACTACAACACCAAATCAAAGGGCAGAGGCACGCAACCGCGTGATTGAATCTGCCCGTCGATTAGAGGTTGAACTCAATGAACAAGAATTGGAACGATGGATGAACTCCATCACCGAAGCCACAGGAGACAGTGATATTACCGTTCATTTCATGGTTTTGGGATGACCTTTTGCCCCTGGCAAGGTTTCCAGGTTGGCTGTAAAGGTTGCGATCAATTGTTTGTCTGCGCTGTAAGCTGCCGAGGCAATGCTGAGCATAGAGTGAGGTTTGGGAATGGGACCATCGGATTCAATATCTGTGCTGACGTAGATTTCGATTGTCATCTATTTTCTGAGCCATTTGATCCAACTGTAGTTACAGACATCAAACTAAACCGAATCGGCTGGGGGGCCAGAAGCGGAAACAAGCGTGACCAATAATATTAGGTTGAGGCAAGAATCCCCAAACGTGAGAGTCGTTGCTGTTGTTGCGATTATCTCCCATGACAAATAACTGACCTTCCGGAACGCGCACGGGTGCCATCTGATAGTTTGGGGGTTCAGCAATGTAAACTTCGTCGAGCGGTTCCCCATTAATATAGACTTTGCCATCTTGAATTTGGACGATTTGACCCGGTGTAGCAATGATCCGTTTAATAAAGGCTTGGTTTTTGGTAAACCCCTGCATTTGCAGTTGAGGCGGTGGATCAAAGACAATGATGTCTCCGCTGACTGGGGGTTTGAAGTGGTAAGAAATTTTTTCTACAACCACGCGATCGCCGATGCTCAATGTCGGTATCATCGAGTTTGAGGGAATGTAGCGCGGTTCGGCAATAAAGACTCGAATCAACAGCGCTAGGGCAAGTGCGATCGCAATAATTTGTAGATTTTCTCGGACTTGTTGCCAGAACTTCGATCTCGGTGATATAGATGGGTTCGATTGTTCTGCTACCGTTGACTGATTCGGTTTGTCCACAGGTATTGAAGTCCCTCCCTTGGCAGACTGATTTTTTACCGTTTTGTTTAAAGTCATACACGTTGGCACTGAGAATCGCTGGCTGTCACTTTTCTTGCTTCCGCCACAAAACGTTTGCCTTTCAGTCAAGATAACACGCTCTCTAGGTCTTTGAGCGATAGGGGACTGATTCGGGTTGTGTTCACCAGGCGATCGCGTTCCTCAACCCCGTCAACGGCGATCCGGGAGACTCTCGTGCCGTCTTTCTCCAAAGGCATTTGCTAGTTTAACTGGGATTTAGAGTTTATTTTAACCTTAAACAATCCTGTATTATTATCTAATTCTTTACATGATAAATCCTGATATTTTTTTTGTCTTTTTCCATTCTTCAAAATATTTATTTTAACAAAGCATCATAAAAAAAGATGCTAAATTAACAAGAAATTTATTTGAATTCGCTTTAATTGTAAATGTAAACATTCTAATTTATGATGATTGACGCCATGAACACCAACAAAGTTTCTAAGTTGATCGGAAGTGCGGCGGTCGCAGTTAGCTTAATTTCTATGATGGGTCAGCCAGCCAATGCTGGACAATTGCACAACGACTGGAACTATGGAATTGATGCCTTCGGTGATGGATCAGGTGGTGCTAAGTATGACATTAAAGGATTAGCCATGAAAGAAACAGCCGATAGTATTTTTGTCGCTATAACAGGTGGCACACCCTTAGAAGGAAATAAAGACACAGGAGCGGTTGACAACAATATTGGATTGGGTGATTTGTTCTTTAATTTTTCTGGAAAAGATTTTACCACAGCGATGAATGATGGTGATCTATTTGGAATTCGCTTTGCTGAAACTAATGATTCTCAAGTCAGCCGTACTGGGGTTTATCAAAATGTCACGGCAATGAGCGTAACTCAAGATAACGATGGGTATGGCAGTTTAAAGCAATACTATAACCACAGTAAGTTTGACAAAATCAATACCCAAGGCACTGACTTGCCAGACAAAGCCGATGTATACGATTATCTCTATGGCAGCACCATTGCCCAGAAGCCAACGAAAAATAATACTCCAATCCTCAATGTGATTCAATCCGGTAGATTTTTGGGCGATATTGATCTACTGGATGGGACTCAACTCAGTAATGCTGGACTCGATTTTAGTCACTTTGAAGCGAATGACTCTCACACTTATGGCTTTAGATTTGACCGAGCTTTGCTTCCTAGAAATGGAGGGAGTTTCGTCAGTCATTTATTCTTAGAGTGTGGCAATGATGGTGTGGCGCTCAAAGGAGACCTTGAGTCAGTCCCTGAACCTTCTGGTCTGGCTGGGATTGCTGGCATTGGTTTGACCTTTGCGGGTATGGCTTTACGCCGTCGCCAATCACGAGGCTAGCTGCCATTTTTGTAATTGCATCATTGGTAATAAGTAGCCAAGAACTCAAGTTCTTGGCTAATAGCTTAAGTCGGTTAAAACCGACTAATGGCTTATCCCATGAAAAAAAAGGCAAAGCATCCTTTGGCTTCCCCACATAACAAAAAGCGAAGCAACATCTGGTCTCCCCCATGGAAAAAAAGCGAAGTATCCTCTGGTTTCCCCCATGGAACCAAAAGCGAAGCATCCTCTGGCTTCCCCGTGCAAAAAAAGCGAAGCATCCTTTGGTCTCCCCCTTTTTAAGGGGGACGGAAGGGGGATCTAAAAAGGGGGACAGGAGGGGGATCTCAAAAGGGAAAAGGGTGATCTAAAAAGGGGAGACGGGAGGGGAATCTACTGTGAGATGGGAGGGAAATCCAGAAAGGACAAATTAACATAAGAATAAAGTTTTGCGCTAGCGTGAGAAGAGAAACATCTATTGGTTCTGTTTCCTGTGCTGCTAAATAAACGTCCTATTCTATTTACGGGTTTCGTTGCTTGCCTCGTGGGTGTATTGACCGCCTGCGCCAATAGTCCCACAGGTCAATCTTTAGAACGTTCCTTAGCCGTAGACCCCAAACTGGAGGATAATGCCTCAATTTTGGGGAGTCAGACGAATGAACAAATATCTTCGGCGCAATTACCAGAGGATTTCCCTACCGTAATTCCCCGCTATCCTGATGCCCAATTACAGAACGTTGAACCATTAACTGGTTCAGATGCCCAAGGTCAACGTACCATCTGGTCATCCACTGACCCTAGTAATGATATTCAAGCATTTTACCGCAGAGCATTTGAATCCGGCAGTTGGCAGGTTATTTCTGCACCGAATCAGGATGGTATGAATTCCTTTATTGTGCGCCGGAATGATTTAAAAGTTAGGGTTTCTATTCCTACAGATACTACCCTTAACGATGCGGAAGAAACTCCAACCGAGACAGAGACTAATCCAAATAGTACAACGTTTGAAATTCAGTACATCCGCAGCAATACCGAGACAGCAGCAGCACCGTCAGATGCTTTAGAATCTTCAGAGACAGCAACAGAGAATACTGAATCCGTTGATTCAGCATCTGGTAAAGACCAGAACTTCACTGATTTTGATAATGTTCCGCCTGGATTGCGTCAGTATGTCGAAGACTTAGCCGCCTTAGGTGTTCTCACACCTGACTCTTCTAGTGCTAACAATAAATCAGAGGATAGTGGTACACAATTTACCGCCAACAAAATTATTACTCGCCGTCAGTATGCCCGTTGGCTTATTGAAACGAATAATCGAATTTATGAGAACAGTCCCGGAAAACAAATCCGTTTAGCCTCAGAAACCACTCAACCCGCGTTCCAAGATGTACCAGCGAGTGACCCAGATTTTGGGGCAATTCAGGGATTAGCTGAAGCAGGGTTAATTCCTAGTCCTTTGAGTGGGAATTCTACAGAAGTTCTGTTCCGCCCTGATGCACCTCTAACCCGGGAAAATCTAGTTTTATGGAAAGTTCCGTTAGATATTCGTCAGGGGTTACCGCAAGCCTCTCTAGATGCCGTACAGCAAACCTGGGGATTCCAAGATGCGGGCAAGATTGATCCGAAGGCGTTGCGGGCAGTTTTGGCAGATTTTCAGAATGGGGAACAATCGATTATCCGTCGCGTTTTTGGGTATACCACTCTCTTTCAACCGCAAAAACCAGTCACACAAGCGGAAGCTGCTGCCGCCCTGTGGTATTTTGGTTCTCAGGGTGAGGGAATATCAGCTAGTGAGGTTCTCCAGCAATCAAACTAGAAAGAATGGGTCAGGGTTCGTCTGTAGGGGTGGGTTTCACAATTATAGTTTCGGTTGACCCAGATTCAACTAAACCTGCCTAAACCGAGTAGTATGTAGGGGCGGGTTTTACTACTATCCTTTTTGACCTCACCCAAATGCAACTAAACCCGCCCCTGTTTCAATGGCAATGACACCAATAACGTCTCTATAGCGTCGGTCAAATATTCCTAGAAACCGGGTTTCTCGTGAGGATGATACAGCAGTTTGCTCTGCCATGCGGTACATTGTCGATCCCCCTAAATCCCATAAGCAAAAAAAGCGAAGCATCCGCTGGCTTCCCCCTTTTGAAGGGGGACGGGAGGGGGATCTGAAGGGGGACTTTGATCTACTGTACTTTATTACGGCGCAAAGTGACGATTAAATCGGGCGCAAGTCTTTGCGCCCCTACAGTTTCGGGGCTAATGCTTAATTCATCAAATAAGGTGTGCCACGCCACTACCACTATCCGACTATTAAATATCATGTTACTTTAACTTGTTAACTAAAACCTGAATCATGCACTATCTAACGACGGGTAATTTTCTCTAATTTTTCCTTCACCGCCAACTGAACTAACGAATACAACAAAATGACAAACCAAAATCCCGACAACGTGAATGCGGCAATTGCCCACCCCGTATGCGGCACTAATAATAATACCGTTCCCGCCAATAATGCAAACCCAGTCAAACAGGCATAAATCAAACTCTTAATCGCCAAATGAATCCGTTTTAAAGCGCGATCGCTCTCTAGGGAACGCACCCTGACTTGTAGTTCCCCTTGCTCGATTCGGGCTTCTAAGCGGCGAATTAACAATTCTGTAGAACTCGGCTTATTTAACCGATATTTAATAAAATCTCTGGCTTGCCTTGCCAGTTCTTTCACCACATCTCCCCGCCCTTTGGAAACGGTTAAATTTTTAACAAAGGGTTGACTGGCGGCTAATAAGTTATACTCTGGATTTAAAGCCCGGGCAATTCCATCTAATGTAGTTAACGACTTTAAAATAAACGTCATTTGTGCGGGTAAACGAAACGGTTGCTGCTCAAACATCACATACAACTCATTCCCCAATGCTTCAAATTCCCGCACATCGATGGGCTTTTCCCGAAACCGTTCTAAAATAAACCCAACTAAGCGTTTCACTGGGGTCATATCCGGTTGCCGTTCCAGTAACCCCATATAGGTTAAGGTATTCACCACCTCATCGGTGTCTTTCCGCAGAACGGCAAAAAAGGTCTTAATCATTTGGTCTCTGGCAATGGATTTCACCTCCGCCATCGTGCCAAAGTCATAGAAAATAATACTGCCGTCCTGATCAACTGCCATATTTCCCGGATGCGGGTCTGTCTGAAAAAAGCCGTCTTCTAATAACTGTTTCAGATAACAAGAAATTCCCCGTTGAATCACCTCATTGGTGTTAATTTCACAGGCTTCTAGGGTTTGGCGATCGTCAATTTTGATTCCGGGCAGATATTCTAGCGTGAGTACCTTCTTCGTCGTGTAACGCCAATAAACCGTCGGCACCATAATTCCCGGATAATCCGTAAAGTTTTCCCGAAACCGATCAGCATTTTTTCCTTCTTGGATATAGTCTACTTCTTGATAGAGTAAATCAAAAAATTCGCGATAAATTGCCTCAAGTTTATACTTCCTTACCCAAGGCAAATACCGATTAGCAAATCGCACTAATTCGTGTATGATTTTAAAATCTAAATTAAAAAGTCGTTCAATCCCTGGACGCTGCACCTTCACCACCACATCTTCCCCGGTGTGCAGCCGTGCTTTGTGAACTTGACCCAAACTCGCTGCTGCTAGAGGAAAGGGGTCAAACTCCCGATATAATGCATGAATAGATTGACCCAGTTCGACTTCAATCACCGCGATCGCTTCCGCCCCACTAAATGCTGGAACCCGATCCTGTAAATGCGCTAATGCCTCGATGTACTCTAAGGGCAGTAAATCAGCACGAGTCGAGAGGGCTTGCCCAATCTTAATAAATGTAGGACCTAAATCCAGCAACGTCCCCACCAGCCACTGGGCGCGGCGGTTGCGGTGATTGGGCGTATCGTTGGCAATGGTTTTGTCCCACCATAAATAGAACATAAACTTCGCCGCCGACCGAAAAATGTCAATCTGGCGGGCGAGGGGGGAATACTTTCGTCGTTGCCAACGGGGTGGCTTGGGCTTAGCCTTAGTCAGCATTCTGCCTTGTGCATCTGATGAATGAGGGAACAGGAGCGAGAACCTATCGCTCTCCTCCCTAATACTTTAAGGTTTTATAGCACTACGCACACACGTTAGGACAAATGAATAAAAATTAAAATCGCTCAATCCCTTTTCAGGTAAGCTTTTGTCTTCACTATTGCCTATTGCCTATTGCAAGAAAGCCTAGCGCGTAGCGCTATATGGCAAAATAGGCTGCGCTAGACAACTTACGACTTACCATTTGAGGGAAAATTATCACTTCGTCCTATTTTTCCACAATCTTTACAGAATTCAAGATTTTCATGAACCCAATTTTATGTGGAGTGGGACATGATCAGGATAAGTCTAGCAAGGAGCAATCCATGAAGACAGAAGATGCTTTGGCAGCAGGAGCCACTGTTGGTGCTGGTGCTTGTGCGACAATTTCCGTTAGCGGAATAACTTCTGGATTAGCGGGAATTGGCGGTGGCATAGCAGTAGGAGGAATAGCTTTAACTGGAGCGTTTCCTTTCCTGGCAGGAGGTTTGGTTGGCGGTGCGCTGACTTACCTTCTGTGCAATAAGGGCAGTGACTCCTCATCAGCCAGATAAGCATTGTGTTGCAAGCTCTAATTTTAAGGAGCTACTCTCAACAACTCAAAATCAAACCGAATAAGCTGTAGTACATCGGGCTAACTGTGGCAGAAAGAAATCAGAAACTTTCTGCCCATTTTTATTTATGCAATGCTCCGCTCAGTAGAATGCCACTGATAAGCTGTCATACATTTAAATTGGGTATTAGTAACGAGCAAGATGCAAAGCCTGCGGCATGGCTTCGCTAAACGCACTACAAGGCTTTCGCCATTATTGACATTAAGGTTTAAATGCAGAACAGCTTATTCCCACCACAAGACTTATTCAGCAGCCCCTACTTACTAGCTGATCCACTTCATCGGGTAGAGTTAAGGTAAATGAAATCATTGCCCGATGTGAATTGTCTAACGGCTGACTCGCCACCTCAATCGTGCCGTTGAGATGATTGACTAAACACTTCACTAATGCTAGTCCTAATCCCGTTCCAGGAACAGCTTGTTTGGTGATCCCTTGACCGCGCCGAAATTTCTCGAAAATATAGTTAATATCGGTTGGTAATATACCGTCACCGATGTTGGTTAAGGTTAACACCAACCGATTGACCGCAGCATGAACGTGATACTCAACCTTGAGAGAAACGGTTGTATCGGGGTGGGCATATTTGCCCGCATTGGTTAACAATTCCAGCAGGATACGGTTTAAACTTTCTGGATCAGTATGAATCATCAGCGAGTTTAAGGGGCAATCTAGGTTCAATTTCACTGACTTCGATGCCCATTTCTCCTCAAAATCCTGGGCTAATGTCTGAATTAGCAGAATTAAGTCAATGGATTGCTTCTGGATATAAGCGGGATTGGATTCGAGTTGCTGTAAACTGAGTAAATCGTTGATTAGTTCGATTTCTTGATTACACTGTTGCTCAAGAATGTCTAAGTATTTTTGCCGACGCTTGGCGGGGAGTTTGGGTTGGCGCAACATGCGAATGGCTAGACTCATCGCCGTTAATGGTGTTCTCAGCTCATGATTCATGGTACTAATGAATTCTTCTTTAAGCTGATTTAATTCCTGAAGCTGATCCACCTGCTGGCGGATGCTTTGATGTAACTGGGCGGGAACGGTTAAACAGGGAGACGGCTGAACCGAGTGATGGTTAAGGCGGGAGGGTTCTGGCTGTCGGCTTTGATGCTGGTGAATCAACTCACTCAGTTGCGTCGCCACCCATCTGATCCATTCAATGTCATCCCCTTGCCATAAACGCGGCTGATCCTGTTGGACAACCAAAAATCCTAATCGTTTCAGATGTTGAGAACCATTGCTAAAGGTGTGACAGAGGGGAACCATTAACACCCCATGGCTAATTGCCTCCTCAAATCGGGAGATTCCTGAAGTCTCAATTGGAGTATTTGCCCAATCCGCGATCGCAATCGGTTCAGGTGTCTGTTTCCAAGCCATTTGGCATAAGCCAGAGTCAGATAACCGGAAGGATTGATGGAGTAATCGTTGGGAGTTTAGCTGAACTGATTGATCAAGCGTAGGAGTACACCATTCAGCGACAACCTTAACCTCAATTGATGGCGGAGGCTTGCCATCTTGATCCGGTTGATCTAGAGCATGATTATGATTAAATAGCAGTAGCCAACCCCGATCTGCCTGAAGTGCTTGAGTGGTACTGGCAACCACTTGTGCCATTGTTTCATCAAGATTGCGATCGCTCTCGATAAACTGACTGAATGGGGAAAGTCGCGTCTGGTATCGTTTGGACTGATCTACCTGCTGGGTAAGCTGAACGTGAGCGATGGCAACGGCTACAGATTCAGCCACCTCACTTAACCGTTGTTTCTCCTGTATTGTCCAATCATAAGGCTGCGATCGCCCTAACACGATCATCCCATTGATCCTGGATTGACACCAGGTATGAAGCCTTAACACTGCCCTAACAGGGAGCCAATCCCAACACCGTTGATCTGCCAACTCCAGATCAGACTCCTGAATATCCCGAATTGCCAAAGGTTCTTCTACGCCAGTCAGAAATGATGGGTATTGCCCTAGTGTTTGGGGTTGAGGTTGTCGCCCTGAGTCGCCCTCAGCATACCATAATCCCATCTGGGGAATTGCTGTTGGGCATGAGTCAACGTCGGTTGGGTTGAAAGACGAAACCCAACTCGCCTGGTTAGCTTGAACATTTTGTGCCAACCTGACATGCTCCCTTGCGATTTCTGGGGAAAACGCTGCAATTAAGCAATAATCAACCTGAAATGCCTCACCTAATACCTGGGCAATACTCGCCAATAACGTCTGTGGATTGGGACTAGCAACGATAATTGAAATAATCTGTTGTCCCAGTGGATTGGATGAAGGCGGGTAATGCATGAGTGAATACCTCTATGCTCCTAGGTAAGAACGGCGGCAACGGTTTTAGCGAAGACATGTCCGACGTTTCACCTACTTTCCCCAAGTGCTACAAGGCTTAGGGATTAATTTTCGGATTAGTCTTCAGACATCAGTCAAAGGATGGATTTTTGAAACGGTTGCTCCTGATACAACTGGCTCAAAGATAGATGGTCATACTTAGTATTCCCGTTCTGACGAAGAATATACCAACAGAGTAGGGGTTTGGTAACCAAACCCCTACTTGACAAATGACAAATGACCACTACTGAGACTGTCTCTGTTTTGCCTGCTGTTGAGCCAGTTGACTGTTTTGGCGATAAAGGATAACCCGATCTTGAGCGATGTCATAACGGGGATGATCCGGGTTAACGCTACTCATCAGAGTTGAGGCTTTCTCCCACCTCGCCGCTATATCTAACCACTGAGCGGCTGTATTCGCCGTTTTCCCCTCAGCATCAGCTTCGATGGCGAGCCGAACCGCTTCGGTAAAGGGATCTGAGGGTGTTGCGGTTGTTGAGGGTGTTGTTGGTGAAGGTGAGACAGGTGTGGGGGGAGGAGTTGGTTCTTGAGGAGTGGTGCTGGCGTTTAACGTGGGAATTAAGCGATCGTAAACGAACCAACCGGCTAAGAGTAAGAGAACAAGAACGCTAATACCACTGACAAAACGGCGCTGGAAACGAGGGTTTTGTTTAACTTTGCGGAAGGATACCTGGGGAAGCTGAGTTTTCTTCTTTGGTTCAACTTTAGGAGATTTGAATGCCTTGATCCATTGCTGAAGCAGGTTAGGCTTACTCAGCACGATTTCTTGAGACCATAAAAGATGGTCTGGATTACGGCTGATTTCTTCTAACCATAGCAATTGCTGCTCCTGCACGATACGGCTGTTAATGTTTACCCGACGAATGTTACGCGGCGCAATATCTTCCAGGATTTTTTGGATGTGGTTGACGAGAACAGAGCGCTCCAGGGGTTCGACGACAGGTGCTTCACACAACAGGTGCAACACGCCCTCAGCAAAAACCGCTCGGGTTCTGACGCGATCATCGGCTAGCTGTTGATTCAGCATTTGAATTATCGCCGCCACACTGCCCTGGTGAGCTTGTTTGGCGATATCATCCATCGAATCGTGCATATTGGGTTAAGCTATGGATTATGTCGCTAAGACTGACTGTTTTAATTTACACTCCGACTCCATAGGATACAAGAATCCCATCAGGTTAAAGCCGTGGGTTTTCCGGACGCAGGGGACACAGATTTGTCGGGGCGAGTTTGACTCCATAAGAAATATACACCGCCCTTGTTTTGTCTCACTTTACCCAATTGTGGATAAGTTGGTTTAGCCTTTGAGAGGCGGCAGTGTATTTACAAAGTTTTACAATTAAAGGAAAATATAGCCCATACTAGGAGGGTTTCCATGCTGCTTAAATCGACAACTCGTCACATTCGCATCTACGCTGCCGAGGTGCTAAACAGTGAATTAGTTGAGAGTGACAACGTTTTAACACTAGACGTTGACCCCGATAATGAATTTAATTGGAGTGAAGATGCCCTGCAAAAAATCTATCGTAAGTTTGATGATTTCGTAGAAGCCTATAGCGGTGAAGATTTGACTGAGTATAATCTTCGCCGCATCGGCTCGGATTTAGAGCATTACATGCGATCGCTCCTGCAAAAGGGTGAAATTAGCTACAACCTGGAGTGTCGGGTAATGAACTATAGCATGGGATTGCCCCAGGTCGTGTCTCAGGACTCCTAAGTCCAACTCTAACGCCAAGTTGCGATTGCCTTGTTCATCGGTGCGTGCTTGGCGAATCACATCAGAAATTTCTTCAGCATCCTCAACATGGTGTAAGGCTTTTTCTTCCCCATTTTCGTCTTTCACGTTGAAGTAGGTTGGGACTTCGATGTGATCACCGGTAATATCAGGAGCATCAACCGCGACTTTCTCAGATTTTTGTTCCAGGGTTTGCTCTTCTGGCGAGACTTTATCACCGGGATTGAGCGTATCATGGGTATCTGGGCGTTCTAGCTTATTCATAAAAAGCTCTTTGTAGTTTGCCTGTCTAGTTTGATCCTAGAAAATCTATGGGGTGATTTACCTCTTTCTAGAGTGAGAATTGTTCTGTAGGAATTGTTTGAGGGTTAAACGACGATTTTCCAAAAAACGACTCCAAAAACCTGGGATAAACTCATCCATCGTTTCGGCTAATGCCCACATTTCCAAGTTAATCATTTTGTACAATAGGTCATGGGAGTTCTCAATTTGCTCCATAAGCTGTTTCATTTCAACACTCGCAGGGGAGTTCAGCTCTTCAAAGGAGTGATCATCGGAGGTGTCATAATCGGGCTTAGGCATATTGTCTAAGATAATGATGGGCGTTTGGGAGAGGAACCATAAGTCCCGCGCTATATCTAAGTCCAAAAAAAGTATTATAAATAAAGTTATTTTTTCCCCTAGAGGCAACTATTGTCTGTCAAAGATCCCTTGAATCCTTGGAATTATAAACCGTGGTGGTGTCAGCCTTGGTCGATTCTCCTGACCGGAGCCGTAATCATCGCGGGGAGTTGGATGCTAGCCAAAATGCTCTGGATAACCTTGATAGTGGCTACCCCCATTTTGGTTTGGTGGTTTTACTTTTTATGGCTCTGGCCCCGTCTCTTGCGGCATAGTTACCTTGAGTTGACAAATCGCCAACCCGATCAAGAATCCGAGTCGGTTGCCACCATTTATCCCTCCGATGAGTGAACGGCTTCTCAAATCAGACGCTAGAATTTGTAATCAGTAGGCTTATTTAAATGATCCCATAATGGAAATGGATATGCATTGCGATCGCGGCAGTGCGACTTCAACCGCCCAATTACCCCTAGCTAGATGTAGCCAAGAGTGTTTCCATGGACAATCCTGCAGCAACCCTTCACTGCCCTAACTACCGCTGTCAGGCTGCCAATCCCCCTGTCAATAAGTTTTGTCAGAACTGTCGCACGCCTTTGAAGCGGCGTTATCTGTGGGCGCTAGGATCAGGGATAGAAGCCTATCAGCCCGAATCGCTAATTGCCAACCGTTATGTGTTGGTCAATGAACGGATTGTACTGGATACAAAACCAGCAACACCACCGGATACCCCTCAAGAGATTCCGGAGGAGTTGTTGCCCTATTTGAGACTCTCTCCCTATCGCTTACATATTCCCCAAGTCTATGGGCGACTGACAGGCGGTGAAAGACGCCAAGATTCAGAAATCTGGCTATTGGAAGATGCGCCGATTCTGGAAACCGATACGGCTGGGACTCAAGGAGAACTCTTTCCTCCCCTGAGAACAGTTTGGCAAGAGGCGACAGCGATACGCCAACTCAACTGGTTGTGGCAAATCGCTAACCTGTGGCAACCCTTAAGCAGTGAAGGAGTGGGGACAAGTTTACTCAATCTCGATTGGCTGCGTCCAGAATCCTCTATCCTGCATCTACTAGAACTTCACAGAGATGAACCCGCCGCACCAACGCTCAAACAACTGGGTCAGTGCTGGTCTCAACTCCAACCTGACGCCTCCTCGGTCATAAAAAAGTTTTTCGGGCAACTCTGTGATCAATTGACCCAAGGAAAAATTCGCACCGCCGAACAACTGGTGGGACTGCTTGATCAGGGAATCAAAGACTGTGGACAAGGGCAATCGCGTCATTATCAGATTTTTACAGGTACGGATTCGGGTCCAGTTCGCCGCCACAATGAAGATGCTTGTTACCCACCCATTGGACAACTATGGAGTCGCTCAACCGATGAAAATGCCTTAGCGATCGTCTGTGATGGGATTGGCGGACATGAAGGGGGGGAAGTGGCTTCGGAATTAGCCATCAATGTTTTGCGAGAGCAAGTGGAACGCCTCCATTTTGATCGCGACCACTGGCACCCAACCCATCTGACTCTACAACTTGAACAAGCCGCCTGTGCCGCTAATGACGCCATCAGCCAGCAAAATGATAGCGAACATCGCTCTGAGCGACAGCGGATGGGTACAACCCTGGTCATGGCTCAAACCAGCGCCCATGAAATATACATCACCCATGTCGGGGACAGTCGCGTCTACTGGGTAACGCGCCAAGGGTGTCATCAAATTACCCAAGATGATGATCTAGCCTCCCGTGAAGTGCGATTGGGTTACACCTTTTATCGGTATGCTGTGCAACAGCCGACCTCTGGCTCATTAATCCAGGCTTTGGGCATGGCATCGTCTACCACATTACATCCAACAACCCAACGGTTTATCCTGGACGAAGATAGTGTGTTTCTCCTCTGTTCCGATGGTCTCAGTGACCATGACCGAGTGGAACAATACTGGCAAACCGAAATTCTGCCGATTCTGGACGGACAGCGTGATGTGCCAACTGCCGCTGACCATCTCATCGAAATAGCAAATCGGCAAAATGGTCATGATAATGTTACGTTGGCGCTGGTCTACTGTCAGGTAACGGCATCAACGGAAACAGCACCAACAGAACTTGCGCCGCCTCAGCCGGAATCGTTGCCTTTACCGACAACGGAAACACCATCGGAAACCCTAGCGACAACCACCATTGTCCCTTCCCATACGAAAACCCAACCCTTGACCCGACCCAAACGGCGTCCTTGGGGACTTATGTTGGCAATTGTTGTACTTTTGGTCGTGGGTGCAGGACTAGCTTACCTATTATTGCCTCGGCGTTGGCTTCAAGGATTTGTGAGGCAAAGTTCTAATTCTGATGCCCCAGTATCCGTGTCGGGGACGCCATCTCCAACCGCTAGTCCAACGCCAACGCCGGAAACGGTTTCGTCCTTGGAGAACTTGGCGCTGATGCGGGTGACTCGCTCAACGATTACGAATTCCCAAGGACAAGATGTTCCGTTGCTACTCCGGTTAAATCCTCCGGAGGAAAATCTCTCACCCATTCGATTAATTCCCAGAGGGAGTGTCTTGCAAGTGATTCGTCAATCATCCGATTCTGGGGAAGAGGATTGGCTGAAATTGAGAGTGTGTTCGACGGGGACGGAAAACGCCGAGATGCAATCGATACAGACCGCTCCAGCATCCCCTACCCTAGCGGACGCCAAACGGCGCCGCAACATTTATCCTCAGGTGCAGCCAGGAGAGAGGGGTTGGATAAAAGTTGTTAATATTCGCTCAAATGTTGACTTAAATGTTAACCCAACATTGGCACAAAAAGGCGTATGTGCAACGGCGCCTGAATCTGATGCTTTAACGCCTTCCCTCAGTTCTCCGTAGGAACACGACATATCTGTAGGAACACGACATGTCGTACCCCTACGGACATTTTGTGCTTTCCCTAACATGCTCCCAAGTGTAAGTCCTAGTCATAATAATATAAAATGTAAAATGGTTTTATTTTATGACAGTAGCAATCAGCGAAATCATCATAAATGGAATTTTATTCGACCTAAAAAACTGGCATCAAGGAATGTCTAATTTAGAGAACTTTGAGCAGATCATCGACAACTTATTCAATACTTTGTCTGAGCGAAACATCAACTATTTGTTAGTTGGGGGAGTGGCATTATTAAGTTATGTGGAGGGACGAAATACCCAAGATATTGATTTAATTCTCTCCCGTTCTGAGTTAGCAGCATTACCTGAGGTTGCTATTGCTGAAGAAAACAAAGATTTTATTAGAGGAAGGTTTCAGCAGTTAATTGTTGATATTTTATTAACGCATAATCAACTGTTTTCTCAAATTAGTCAGCAATTTGCCACAGTTAGACAGTTTGGCGATCGCTGGATTCGTTGTGTCGATGTGGAAGGGTTAGTTATTCTCAAATTTTATGCGTTGCCTTCTCTTTATCGACAAGGTAAGTTCGACCGAGTGAGTATTTATGAAAATGATATTCTCTTACTTTTGCTCAATTACGATGTAGATTTAGAACAGGTATTCCAAGTTTTGTCTAATCATTTACTCCCTAGTGTTTTAGAAAAAGTTAAAGGTATTTGTGCTGATTTAGAAGCTCGGCTTAAACGGTTTCCGATTCAGCAGCAAAGGTTAGAATCGGAATCGGAGAACGATTGAGACGCAAGGCGATCGTCTGAGCAAGGTTCTGGAAACCGTGCTGTTGACGCCAATAGAACAGCTAATGGTTAGGATTAATTCAATTTCGCCACCAAAGAATATTTCTTAGTTGTAAACTCTATCATATTTTTTTTGAGCAACATTTAAAACATACCCAAAATACACATATTGTCTGAATTATCAAGGCATCATTCAATCCCGCTCCCCTACACCCTACTCCCACATCCTACTTGGCGACGTCCCAGGCAAAGTCATCAGAGCAACGATTAGACCAGACTATTGACAAATCCACGGCTGAAACGAGCATGGGCTTTCAACCATCGTGATCCGTGTACCATATTGTATAAGGATCAACTTGGCTACTCCCCAACTCCTGACGACTCTCCTGTGCTGTCTGAGTTTGAACTGACCCTAAGACCTAAAATAGGGATCGCAGAGGACAGGGGACAACAGTCGAGTCTGATTGATTCTGATTTGGTCTGTCACTTATCACCAAACTGATAATGTTGCTCTACATCTGGGCGTTGAATGTCTGATATCGAAACTCCTTGCCTCAGTTTAGCGATCGCCCGTCTGTCTACGGCTGGGGCAGATAACTTTGCCGTGTGGGTCATTGAAGCTCCTTATCCTGGGGGTTATGTTCATCATGACTCGATTTGGTCTTCCACTTTGACTCAGACTTGGTTGGCTTGGCAACAAATGTTTTCTACAGGTAATTTGCCCCCCTTATTACCCCTGCCTCATCCCTTGACGCCTAAGCCTACACCAACACCAACCCTATCACCCCAAAGCGAAAACGCTACACCGCAGACGACTAGCTACGGGGGACGGCTGATGCAGCAGTTGGGCATAGACTTGTGGAATTGGCTGTTTGCGGGTTCCATTCAAACAACGTTGGCGGAAAGTCGGGGCATTGCCCGGGGACAAAATAAATCTCTGCGCGTGCGCTTGGAAATTCGACATCCTGACTTGATTCCCCTCCCCTGGGAAATTATGCAAGAAATGGCAGGCAAACCTGCTATTTCTCTGTCTACTCAACTACTGTTTAGCCGCACGACGAGTAATGTTGACTCTCTCAAGCCGCTGATCCGCCATGATCAAGCCCTGAATATCCTGCTCGTCTTTGGACAAGATGTCCACCGTTCCGGGGGTGATCAGTCAGCGGCTCGCTTACAGCTTGAACAAGAAGCAGCGGTTCTAGAAAATGTTTTTCAATCTTGTCAAAAGTTCAACCCCACAGCCGTTCCCTGTTTTGTGGAAAAGCTGCTACAGCCAACACCCGCTGACTTAATTGCCGCTTTAGACACAGGAGGTTACAATATCCTTTTCTATGCGGGTCATGGTGAACCTGCTCCAGATGGGGGTTTATTATTTCTAAGTCCAGATGCACCAATTAACGGTACGGAACTCGCTCAAGTCTTAGTTCGGAATCAGGTAACCTTAGCGGTATTCAATACCTGTTGGGGCGCTCAACCGGATCAGGTGGAAGGTCAAACCATCCCCCGGAGTAGTTTAGCCGAAGTGTTAATTCAACATGGTGTCCCCGCTGTTTTGGGTATGCGTGACTCGATCGCGGATCACGAAGCTTTGAGTTTTATCCAAAGTCTTGCCCAAGCCCTAGCTAGCGGGATGCCGATTGATCAAGCTGTGGCTGTTGCCAGACAACAATTACTCACGCTTTACAAGTTCAACCAACCAGCTTGGACGTTACCTGTGCTGTATATGCATCCGGAGTTTCAAGGACAGTTAATTGCTTTCTTAGAAGAAGGGATTACTGAGCTTCCGCCGATGCCGAGCAACTGGAATGGCGAACAAACGCCCACCGCTTGCTTACGCTCCTTAAACTCGATGGGTAAAGTTTGGCGAATTCGCGGTGCACTGATGCGGGTGGGACGCGGGCAGGAGAATGATTTAGTTTTGGATGAGGAAATGTGGGTGAGCTATAAACATGCAGAAATTATCTGTCGCGATACCTTCACTCATCCCGGACAAATCCCGACTTACTTCCTGCGTGATTTTTCTCGCAACGGCACTCATATTTTACGAGCAGATGGGTGGCAGAGAATCCACCATCAGGAAGTGCCATTGGAGTCGGGTAGTCAGTTAAAATTTGGCAGTACTCAGAGTCAAACCCTGGAGTTTATTATTGAAAACCTTTAAGCCAAAAACTTAACAAGTTTTAGACTCGGAGAGATTCGAGTCGAGAAGAACACGGCTCAATTCAACGGTTCTAGAAGTTTTGCCAATTATTGGCACTAACCTTTATTTTCGGAACGATTACGGAACCTTCGAGAGTGCTGATGTAGCTATTCCTATCAATTTTCATCACCACCAAAGATCACATAAGGGGTATTATGACCAGTCAACATAAACCATACCAAAATTATCAGGATGCTTTGAGTCAAGCCCAAGGAGAACTCCTAGAGGCACTCTGGCAAACTGAGGACGATTGTTATCCCTGGAATCCCGCTGAACCTGAAGCCCAAGACTATTTGGCAGATTTGGAAGCGGGATTTTCTCTAGATGCTTGTCAAACCGAGGCAGAAATTACATCGGGATCACAAACCCTATTCAATCGCTTGCACCAGTGCTGGACATCGCTAACGCCCTCAGATTCTTCCGGTTCCGCCTCGCTAAAGCGGTCATTAGCTGAACGATTTTCCGGGGTGCCGTCGTCTTGGTTGGACGCGATCGCCAATCAAGCTCAACAAGCGTTATCCATGGATATATCACTTGCCGATCAGCTAGTTTTATGCGTTAGACCCTTATTACCTAACTGGACGGAAGATGATTTATTCGTTTTTGCACGTCCGTGGGCTTACGCCATGCGAGGTAATCAAGACTTTGGCGCTATTGGCTCAGTCGAATGGTCTGAATTATCACCCATTGAGCAGGTGCGCTTAAGTTTGGCTATTGCCCATTATACTCTCACCCAACTTGAGGAAGCTTCTGAGGACAATTAATTGCCGAATTAATTCATTTTATGGTATTGGGGCGGGTAAGAGTTACTTAGGGGCTGTTGAATAAGTGTTGTGGTGAGGGGGAGCGGGGGAACCCACACTTATTCAGCAACCCCTAACTCAAAGGTGGTAAAAGAGGCAGCAAAAGTGTAATGAAATAGTAAACTAATGGAGCAGTAAAAACGTAGCTGTCTGTGCGGTCTAAAATACCGCCATGACCGGGAATTAATTGTCCTGAATCCTTGACCCCAGCATCTCGTTTCATCATTGATTCGGTTAAGTCTCCCAAAAGGCTAGCCACTCCAATTAACGTACCGAATGCGAATCCACTGAGTTGCCAGTTTGACCATTGCAGATACCAAGCCCCAAGCATAGCAACTGCCCCACTCCCGCAAATTCCAAAAATTGCCCCTTCTACTGTCTTTTTAGGACTAATATTCGATAAGGGAGTGCGACCAAAAAACTTGCCAAAACTATACGCACCAATATCGGCTGCCCAAATACAGGCAAACGCGAGTAGAGTTACGGTTAAGCCTTGGGACAGAACTGTTAGATTAGTCCAAGGGTGAAGCCAAGAGTCATTAAACGAGAAACTATTGAGGCTCGCTGTAGCATTCAAGGGTAATGAAACCCCTCCATCTAAACCAACACGCAATCGTATCCAGTAGCTAGGCAGATAACCGCCATAGAGTAATCCCAAAATCGAAGCGGCAATATCCGCAATCGTCGCCATCTTGGGTTGAAAGAGCAGGTAAAAACAAATCAGGGTTCCAGCAATGGGAAAGGCGGCATCCGTCAGATTAGAGTTAAGGGCGGCTGTCACCAATAGAAGTTGACTCACAACTAACGTGGTTTTAGCCGCAGGCGCAATTCCTTTTGCCTGAACCAGTTGAAAATATTCCAGTTGACCCAAATAGACGATGACACAGAGACCGAGGGTAAAATACCATCCTCCAGCCACAATCATCCCCATCGCTAGGGTAATCGCTACAATTCCACTAAAAATCCGAGACCAGGGCATAGAACTTTATTTGACACAAGACAGTCGAAATTAACTGTCTGAATAAAACTATTACATTAAGATTAACAATCGGGCAGCATTCGCCGTTAGTCAATTTGAGGG
>NZ_DS989869.1:0-14558 GCF_000155555.1 Coleofasciculus chthonoplastes PCC 7420 | reverse complement strand
CAACCCAAACCATCGAACTTGCCCCTAGCTACGCGATTCCTTTGGTATTGGTTCTGGGCAGTATACCGATTGTGCTGCTCCAAATTAACCCCTACTAACTGGTAGGGAATCACCGTTTTTGTAGGGCGGTGAGGATGTCAAGAATCCAGCTTCTCCCCACTGAGGATAAACATAGGATTAACAGCCGCAAAGATTTGATGAGTCCCTCGGGTTTCCAAGCGATTGATTGAGGATTGCACAACTTCGATATTACGGGCTTGTAACTCAGCCAATCCTTCGGAGAGGGTATAAAGACTCTCTAAATTACTAGCTGTGGCAACAATCCGACCTTGGGGTTCTAAGTAATGCCAGACTGCCTTAAGAATGTCTTTAATCGGGCGTCCTCCCTCAATACAGGCTCTATGGGGTTTTCCTGGTAGATCTTGGAGACATTCAGGTGCAGATCCTTCGATAACGTCAACATTCTCAACACCGAAGCGATCGCAGTTCCGTTGAATCAGGTTCGCTACCTCTTCATCCCGTTCTACCGCCACAATTTTACCGTGAGGAGAAAGTAATCCGGTTTCTACGGCAATTGTACCTGTCCCTGCACCGATATCCCAGAGCAAGGAATGGGATTCTAGGCGCAATGCGGAAATAATCAGTAACCGTACTTCTCGCTTGCTTAGGGGAATACCGGGCAAGCGCTCGAATAAATCATCGGGAATACCAGGAGTGGTATAGTTCCACAGGGGAGAAGACATTTTGTTCGTCCTTGGTCATTAGTCCTTACTGTTGACAACGTTTACACGTTCTAGGCGAGGATCGCTACACCCAGTAATATAGCCGCCCAAGTGCTGAACCTGTCGCAGATAATCCACTGTAGTTGACGCGATCGCCAATCCTGGCATTAAAACCGGAATCCCCGGAGGATAGGGACAAATCCATTCAGCACTAATGTGACCAACGCTTTGGTCTAGAGTTAACCGTTCTTTCGGGGCAAAAAAGGCATCGCGAGGAGACATTGACGGTTCCAGGATTAACCCTGATGTCATTCCCAGTTGGCATAAATTCTGCCTAAAGGAAGCATCAGGACGAGAATAGCGCTGTTGTAAGTCGGTAAAGGCTTGGACTAGCTGCTGAATATCTGCCGCCGTGTTTCCTAAACTCAGAATAAACGTCAGATGCTGGAATGTCGGCAACTCGCCAATTACACCCAACTGCTCACAAAAAATTTCATCGGCTTCAAACCCACTCAACCCTAACTCTGTGACTCTCACCGTCAACCGGGTCGGATCTAGGGTAAAACAGCCCGGAGTATTTGTGGCATCTAACACCGATAATCCTGGAATTTGCTGAATCTGTTCCCTCGCCGCCTCAGCCAGTCTTAGAGTGCGGCTGAGCAGCTTTTCCCCATACAGCACCATTTGTTGTCGTGCGGCGTCTAGAGAGGCTAAGAGGAGGGCGCTGGGACTGGTAGACTGGACAAGCTGTAAAGCTTGACTCAATCGTTCCGGATCAAGGCGATGACCTTTAATATGCAGCATTGAGGCTTGGGTCATCGCCGTCAAAACCTTATGGGTGGACTGTATGGTTAAATCAGCCCCGGCTGACATTGCACTTGGCGGCAAATCCGGGTGAAATCGAAGATGCGCCCCGTGTGCCTCATCAACCAGCAAAGGAATATTGTAATGATGTACCCGTTGGGCGATCGCGTGGATATCGCCGCACACGCCATGATAGGTCGGATACAGTAGCATCACCGCCTTAGCATCCGGATGTTCCTTGAGGGCTTGGCTAACGGCGTCTGGGGTAATACTGTGTGCCAAATCACCAGAGGGATCGGATTCTGGGGTAATAAAAATCGGACTCGCACCAGAAAGAACCAAACCTGCGATCGCGGATTGATGACTATTCCGAGGCAAAATCAGCTTATCTCCTGTACCGCAAGTGGCTAAAATTGCCGCGATTACGCCACAGGTTGAGCCATTCACCAGAAACCACGTTTTATCGGCACCAAACGCCTCCGCTGCTAACGCTTGCGCCTCTTTAATTCCTCCTGAAGGGGCAAATAAGTTATCAAAATCTGGTAATTCGGGAAGATCATGCTCAAAGACTGATTTTCCCCATAGGTTTGCCAGTCTGTCAGATATACCCTTTCCCCGCTTGTGACCTGGGGCGTAGAATGGCGCGTGGGGGTGTCCAGCACAGGCTTGTAAAGCATCGAGTATGGGGATTGTCCTTTGTCCTTTGTCATTCGTCATTTGTCATTCGTCATTTGTCATTCGTCATTTGTCATTTGTCATTCGTCAGTTGTACTATAAAGTATTTGGGTAAAAAATTAGTTAGGTACACAAGGAAGTTCTATGTCGCGATATCGAGGTCCGCGCCTGCGGGTTGTCCGTCGTCTAGGCGATCTGCCCGGTTTGACTCGCAAATCCCCCCGTCGTTCATATCCACCCGGTCAACATGGTCAAGCTCGCCGGAAGCGGTCAGAATATGCGATTCGATTGGAAGAAAAACAGAAACTCCGCTACAACTACGGAGTCACGGAAAAGCAATTGCTTCGCTATGTTCGCAAAGCTCGTCGAGCAACGGGTTCCACGGGTCAAGCCTTGCTAGAACTGCTAGAAATGCGACTGGATAACACCGTGTTTCGCTTAGGCATGGCAGGTACTATCCCGGGTGCGCGTCAACTTGTGAATCATGGTCATGTGATGGTCAATGGTAGGGAAGTGAATATCGCTAGCTATCAATGCCGTCCCGGTGATGTGATCATGGTTAAAGATAATGAACGCTCTCGGCGTTTGGTGGAAAAAAACCTGGAATACCCCGGATTGGCAAATCTACCGAGCCATTTAGAGTTTGACAAGAAAACATTCACGGGTAAGGTCAATGGCATGATTGAGCGTGAGTGGGTTGCCCTGCAAATTAACGAACTGCTGGTGGTTGAGTTCTATTCACGGAAAGCGTAGATTGGTCATTGGTCATTGGTCATTAGTCATTGGTTAATGGTTCATGAGTCCCTAGGTAAAACAAGTTTTGTCATATTGGGTACTGGAAAAAACGATTCAATAACCCCAACTTACTTCGTTGAAGTTGGGGATTTCTGGACAAACAGCAAATGACAAAGAACGAATGACAAATGACAAATGACTATCCACCAATTTGTGACATGGTGCGAGTGTAGTAACCATCAGTACCAGAGTCTCGCTGTTTAAAGTTGATATCTGGTTTAATCGCTAGTAACTGCTGCACTCGCGCTCTTAACTGGGCGAGATCAACACCGCTACGGAGAGCGCTTTTTAAGTCAATCTGACCCGTTTCATTGAGTAAACAGGGACGCAACCAGCCATCGGCAGAGAGGCGCATCCGGTTACAGCGATCGCAAAAACATTCGGACATTTGACTGATGAAGCCGAGAGTCCCCAAAGCATCGGGAATCTGGAAGACATCAGCCGGTCCATTCCCGCGCACATTCGACTCAACTAAGCCCCAGCGATCGCGGATTTGCTGGCGGAGTTCCTCAGAAGGAATCCAGGCGCGATCGCTAAATAATTCAGGATTGCCAATGGGCATAAACTCAATAAAGCGAATGTGCCAATGGCGGTCAAGGGTAAGGGCGGCTAAATCCAGAACTTCTGCATCATTCACTCCTGGAATCACGACTATATTCAATTTCAGGGGATCAAACCCCACCCGATGTGCGGCTTGAATTCCGTTCCAGGTTTGTTGCCAGCGCGATCGCCCCCGATTCCCGATAATGGTGTCAAAGGTGTCAGGATTGAGGGAATCTAAGCTAATATTAATCCGCCGTAATCCAGCATCATACAAGTCTTGTGCCATGCCTGCGAGTAAAAAGGCATTCGTCGTCATGGCTAAATCTTCGGTTTGATCCAGGGCGGCAATTTCTCTCACCAAGTCCACTACCCCTGGACGCAGTAGCGGTTCTCCACCTGTCAGGCGAAACTTTTTAAACCCGACTGGTATAAAAACTTCTTTCAATAGCGTCAGCAGTTCCTCATGGGTGAGGAGTTCCTGTTGCAGGATATAGTCAAGTTCTGACCCTTCCGGCATACAGTAGTGACAGCGGAAGTTGCAACGGTCAATTAGGCTAATCCGGAGATAATCGACTGTGTTCATATTAATTCGCGGCTATCCCCCATCTCTAGGCGGCTACTGTTTCATAATAAGAATCTTTAACTCATCGGAGAGTAAGGATTATGTATTCAATGCATAGATATATATAGCAACCGCCATGGCTGTTAGGACACATCATTTATGTAGAGACGCGCCATGGCGCGTCTCTACAATGGTGCTTCTCAAGGGTAGCGAGTATGACGAATGACGAATGACGATCACCACCGTCAACTTTAACTGTCCCTACCTACTTATGAGAGCAAAACCTAAATTGGCACAATCCTGGGACACATGTCCCGTCAGTGTATGTAACTATTATCAAGTGAACGTTGAGGCGCATCACTCCTATGTTAGGCAAGTTACTAGATGGTCGTTACCAAGTCAACCAAGTCCTCGGTGCAGGAGGATTTGGTCGCACCTACCTGGCACAAGATACCCGGCGTCCAGGTAGCCCGATTTGTGTGGTCAAACACCTTCAGCCCGCGAATCGTGACCCCAATTTCTTAGAAACCGCCCGACGCCTGTTCAACAGCGAAGCGGAAACCCTAGAGGTGCTGGGCAATCACGACCAAATCCCACGCCTGCTTGCCTACTTTGAAGAAGACCAAGAATTTTATCTGGTTCAGGAATATATCGAAGGGCATCCCCTCAGCAAAGAGTTGATACCCGGTCAACCGTGGGATCAGACGCGAGTTGTTGACCTGCTGCAAGAACTCTTAGAGCTTTTAGACTTTGTTCACAACCACGGCGTCATTCACCGGGATATTAAGCCAGATAACCTGATTCGACGGAATTTAGATAAAAAGTTAGTCTTATTAGACTTTGGGGCGGTGAAGCAAATCCGGACTCAATTGGCAAGTCCTCAGGGGCAAATGAGCAATACGGTGGCAGTAGGGACTCCGGGTTATATGTCCAGTGAACAGGCTTTGGGTCAACCGCGTCCCACCAGCGATATTTACGCTTTAGGAATTATCGCTATCCAAGCCATTACAGGTCGTATGCCGGCGGAATTGCAGGAAGATTTAAATACGGGCGAACTGATCTGGCAACATCTTGCCCCTGTGAGTCCAGGGCTAAAACATATTTTGACCCGGATGGTACGCTATCATTTCAAAGACCGTTACCAGTCAGCCACAGAAGCGTTACAAGCCGTGCGATCGCTCATCACCGCTTCTTCGGGTCAGTCTGTTCCGCCGTCTCAACCAACCCCTCACCCCCAGCCCCTCTCCCAACAGGGTACCCTGGCAGTTTCCCCCGCCGCACCCCCGCGAAGACCTACTCCTCCAACTCCTCCGACTCCTCCTCCGCCCCCTGAAGCCGAACCTGAATCTGAACCGAATCGCGCACCATTAATCATTGGTGTGGGTTTAGCTGTAGCTATGGCAGCCGCAGGGATGGCGTATGGCATTCGTCAGGGGATGTCCGGTGGAATGGCACGAGGGACTTGTACAGTAACGGCTCAAGGCTTAAACGTGCGCTCAAATCCCAACGCAGCGATTGTTGGCACAGTTAATAAAGGCACAAAGTTAACCTTAACGGGAACTAAGCAAGGGGATTGGGTGGAAATTCGTTCACCTAAAGCAGGGTGGGTTTTTGGCAAGTATGTCGATTGTTCTACCGTAGATACCATTGCGGAACAACCCGCTAGCCCTACCCCAGTAGAAACCCAACCGAGTCCCACCCCAGTTGAGACAAAACCCAGTCCCAGCCCAGAACCAACCCCAACGCCGGAAAAATCCCCCGTTCAGCCCAAAGATAATGGGGCAGAGGTCTTGACAGAAGCGGCAGAAGAGTATCAACAGGGTAACTTAGATAAAGCGATCGCGGCGGCTCAATCGGTTCTCCCCAGTAGTCCAGCCTTTGAGGATGCTCAAAAGAAAATCGAGACCTGGCAAAAGGAATGGTCAGAAGCAAAAACCAAATTCGATAAGATTCAGCAAGCCTACAATGAAGGTCGCTATGTTGATGTGATCATTTATGCCGCAGACAGCGATTTTCCCGAACAGCGCTATTGGCGAGAAAAGTTGAATGATTTAGTTCGCAAAGCCACCCAACGTAAAAATCAAGGGGATACGAATCAGGAAACCCCACCGTCATCTGAACAGTCAAATCCCCAAAACCCTAAACCTGAAACAAAAGAACCTACTGGAGACAATTCAGTACCAATTTGTGAACCGGAAACCGAAGAAGCCTGTTGATTCCCACGATTTCCAAAAGTACAGTAGATAAAAGTCCCCCTTAAAAAGGGGGATTTAGGGGGATCGACAATGTACCGCATAGCAGAGCAAACTGCTGTAGTGCGTAGTGCTATAAGAAACAGATCAAGAGTAAGCGAAGTTTATCGCAACCGCCATGGCTGTTAGGACACATCATTTATGTAGAGACGTTGCATGCAACGTCTCTACAATGGTGCCGAACTTACCCTCTGATTCTCAATCCGGCAACATTTTAAGCGCCGCCTCTTAATTTATCCAATACGCTGCGATCTTCCAATGTAGACGTATCTCCAGCCACATCCTGACCGGCTGCTAAATTCCGCAACAAACGCCGCATAATTTTACCCGATCGCGTTTTGGGCATTCCCTCTGTAAAGCGAATCTCACCGGGACGGGCAATGGCACCAATTTCGTTAACCACATGTGCCTTGAGTTCGTTTGCCAATTCCTCTGTGGGACTGTAGTCATTCTCCAACATGACAAAGGCAAAAACATTTTCCCCTTTCACTTCATCCGGTTGTCCAACCACAGCCGCTTCTGCTACGGCGGGATGGGAGACTAACGCCGATTCAATTTCCATAGTACCTAGGCGATGTCCAGAGGTATTAATCACATCATCCACGCGCCCCATCACCCAGAAATAGCCATCTTCATCCCGACGCGCACCATCTCCAGCAAAGTAGAGATACTGCCCATCTTTAGGTGCAATATGTTCCCAATAGGTGCGGCGGAAGCGATCCGGATCACCATAAACGGTTCGCATCATTCCGGGCCACGGGTGCTTAATCACCAGATATCCCCCTTGATTGGCTGCAACCGGATTGCCTTCTAAATCGACAATATCTGCCAGAATACCTGGAAACGGTAACGTGGCTGAACCGGGTTTGGTGGGAATCGCACCGGGTAGGGGCGTAATCATAAATCCCCCGGTTTCTGTTTGCCACCAGGTATCGACAATCGGACAACGTTGTCCGCCAATAATTCGGTGATACCACATCCAGGCTTCGGGATTAATTGGTTCACCGACGGTTCCCAAAATTCGTAACGAGGATAAATCGCGGGCTTTGGGATGGTGTTCGCCCATCTTAATTAATGCCCGAATTGCAGTGGGTGCGGTATAGAAAATATTGACGCCATATTTCTCCACCACATCCCACAAACAGCCTGGATTCGACGGACGAGGTGCGCCTTCATACATAACGGTGGTGGCACCATTGGACAGCGGACCATAAACAATGTAGCTGTGACCCGTAATCCAACCCACGTCAGCGGTACACCAGTAAACATCGGTGTCTTTGAGATCAAACGTCCATTTCAGGGTGATATGGGTATAGAGATTATAGCCAGCGGTAGTGTGAACAACGCCTTTGGGTTTCCCGGTTGTGCCAGAGGTGTAGAGAATGAACAGCATATCCTCACTATCCATGGGTTCAGCGGGACAATTCCCTGACACCCCGGCTTGTAAATCATGCCACCAATGATCGCGCCCCGGTTCCATCTGGATTTTCTGTTGGGTACGTTGAACCACAAGAACATTTTCTACCGTGGGTGCGCCGTTATTGGCGAGGGCTTTATCGACTTCTGGTTTCAGGGGAACAATCTTCTCTTTACGCCAGCCACCATCGGCGGTGACGACTACTTTCGCTTGGGCGTCTACTAATCGATCTTTTAAGGCTTCGGAACTAAACCCGCCAAATACCACGGTATGCGGCGCACCAATCCTGGCACAAGCTAGCATCGCGATCGCGGCTTCTGGAATCATGGGCATATAAATCCCCACGCGATCGCCTTTTTTCACACCTAATTGCTTGAGGACATTGGCAAACTGGCAGACTTCCCGGTGCAGTTGGGCATAGGTGAGGGTGCGAGAATCTCCTGGTTCTCCTTCCCAAATCAAGGCGGCTTTATTCCGTCGCCAGGTGGTTAGGTGTCGGTCTAGGCAATTGTAGGCAATATTCGTCTTGCCGCCAACAAACCATTTGGCAAAGGGAGGTTGCCAATCGAGGACTGTATCCCATTTCTGAAACCAGTGCAACTCTTGTTCGGCTAACTCCGCCCAAAATTTCAACGGGTCAGCTTTTGCCTTGTCATAGAGGCGCTGATAGTCCTCCAGACTCTGAATGTGGGCAGTCTGGGAAAATTCAGCCGGGGGTTGGAATAGGCGTTTTTCTTGCAGAACTGATTCAATCGTTGATTCAGGCATAGTTGGCAGTTGTAATCTGTTGCTGTACTCAAACCATTTTGAAGGCAGATTTGCCTGAATGAGCAATTTTGACGTTTTGTAAAGCTTACCGACTCCTCGATAGGGGCGGCATCATTTGTCATTTGTCATAAGCTGTTCGGCATTTAAACCTTAATGTCAATAATGGCGAAAGCCTTGTAGTGCGTTTAGCGAAGCCATGCCGCAGGCTTTGCATCTTGCTCGCTACTAATACCCAATTTAAATGCATGACAGCTTACCCACTGTTTTAACCCATGAATAAGGGCGGGTTTTGTTTCACCGTTATCGGTGATTCAGCTAGTGTTAGTTCCTAAACCCGCCCCGACCAAATACCCACTGTTTTGACCCATGAATAAGGGCGGGTTTTGTTTCACCGTTATCGGTGATTAAGCTAGCGTTAATTCCTAAACCCGCCCCGACAATTGATGCTTTGGCTAGGTTCAGGGCAGGGTTTTTCTTCCCTGTTCCCTGTGATACACCGAGCGAAGTCGAGGTGTTCACTGTTCACTGTCTCTACCCTCATGAGTTCGCCATCTCAACTAAAAACGTGATATGAAAGTCGTTCAACAAACGGTGACATTACTGACGCTGAAAGAACGCCCAATTGGGGTTTGGATATTGAGTGGGTTAACCGCCGCGATCGGATTGCTGATTTTTCTGTCTTCTAATTCATCGATTGATTGGTTCGGATTGGTTTGTATTGGGTTAGCGAATGGGATGATGTTCGGCAGTCCAGTGAAGACATGCCAATTTGATAAACAGGGTAATTGGGTCATATTTCAGCAAAAAGGTTGGTTAGGAACCCAGGTGATCCGCCGTCCAATTGACCAGGTGACTGAGGTACAAGTTGAACAGCTTAACCTATTCGGGCTTCAGTTATATCGGCTGGGTTCGTAGTAGGCACTTTAGTGCCAGAAGCGCTTTAGCGCTTACTACAAACTCTAAAGTCAGTGGCATTTATCCTAAGTCGGGTTAGCAGTCCCCTGTGTTCTGTTCCCTATCCTCACCACAATATTTATTCAGCAACCCCTAAGTAATACTCACGTTTCACTTTTAGCGGATAACTGACAACCAATAGGTTGACCAACTGTCTTTTGCACGTAGTCTAAAATTTCTTGATAAGCGTCTGGATTGGTTTTAGGATGGATAATGAGTCGCACCTTACCATCCGGTAACCAAACTATCAACCGACCGTTCTTCGCCCAAACAAAGGTGCTGATACGATTGAGATCAATCAGATACGTATCGCGCTCATAACTTAATTTAATCCAATGCTGATCCATAGTGGACGGTGGCAACTCTTAGCTGAGTCAGTCGCAATGGGGTGTTCTAAGTCAACACACCAATAGGGAACAAGACAGAGTGTGACAGTGAGATAGGCGATCGCTAACGGTTAAAAGGATACACCAGATGGTCATTGAGTATCTTTTTCAGGTAGAATTTTGATAAAAAAATGGTCATTAGTTCTCATTGCGGAACTAATGACACCTCGTATTGAGCGATCAATTGTTTTGCTAATTACATTTTCCGTTGAAACTCTTCGAGTAAATCCAGCAGATTAACCTGACACTGCATCGGTAGTAAATCCGCTAGGGGAACTTCCCGTTTGCCACCCCCCAGTTTAATCGGAATACTTTGCAAGATTTGCACCACTTGGTCTTCGGAGAGGTTATCCTCTGTCAGCAGGGGATAGAGGCGTTCAGCTAAAGGGGTGTGTAAATGGGCATCCTGTAAGTAAAGATGCCATTTGGCAACATCGATGTATATATTCTCACCAATTTCAGCCGCCAAGGTTTCGATCGCTTCGCTGGTATTCGGGTTAGCCATAATAAATTGAGTAGGACGAACTGGACATTCTCAGTTTATCCTTGAGCAGAGTTAGCCGAATTATCTTGACCTGGTAAAGGAGTATAATCCGCGATCGCAAAGATGTAAACGGCGTGTCCGACTAAAATTAATCCCCAGATCCCCGTTACCCAATACGTCCAAGTCCAATTAGCATACTGGATGGTACGGACAAACCATAAACCCGAATTACACGCCGCAAACACAGCGACATGGACAGCAAAGTTCATTCGGTCATCTAGGCGTCGATACTCAGCATCGCGACGATCAGGTTTGCGGGACCAACGAGGAGGCATAGCAGTTCGTAAGATAGACGTATGAGAATAGGTTATACTATCTAGTATTTTTTTGATAAGGCAATTTTCGAGTATTCCGGTCTCAAGGGATGGCAACAAGACTGGAATGCGGGATGCAAGCCTGACTGGAAACGTTGTCAACTAGCGCGATCGCACCGATTTTACGCTTACCGCCTCAAGCGTTGATGCCTTTGCTGTCATTTGTTCTGGTGAGGGGTAATCAGAGTAGTTTTAGGGGTGATAAAAACAACCAATGAATTAGGAATTGGGGTTTATTAATTTGAATTTCATCGTGTTCCCTTCCTCCGATAAGATGAGTTGACGTGAATGTTGCTCAGAAATTCTCTGATGCGATCGCACATATAGCACTAAGTAAATGGACACAATTAAAGTTAACCGTGGAGATTAGGGAACAGGCAACAGGCAACAGGGAACAGTAAGGATTTGAGAGTGATTTACAAAAAATGACCAATGACACGACAACCCCACGACCAATTTGCCAAACAGTATCTGGAAGAATTATTAGCACCTCTGGGTACAGTAGAAACCAGCCGCGATGTACTCAGCGAAGTTCGCCAGGTTGATGTTTGCTTTATACCTGCACCCTCACCCTCCCCAGAATCCGAGACTCTAGGATTACTGGGTAAAATGGCAGCAACCACTTGTTTATTTGAACCGTTTCGCAATGCACCTACCCCAGTAGAAGTGCGAAGTTGCATGTTTAAATTGTATTCTGTGGAAGCTGAACTTTTACGCAAGGCGCGACGGGAGAGACGTTCTCTATCAGAAGATGAGTCACCCCGTTTATGGATACTGTCCCCCTCTTGTTCTCAACGGTTACTCAACGGGTTTGGTGCCAACCTGAATCAGTCTGAGAATTGGGGAGAAGGCGTTTACTTCTTACCGGAGTTTCAGAGAACCGTACTGGTGTCGATCAACCAATTACCCGTAAGTCAAGATACACTTTGGTTAAGAGTATTAGGAAAAAGGAGAACACAGCAACAAGCAATTGATGAGTTAGTCGGGTTACCCCAAGAGAACCCACAACGGCGCAATATCCTGGAAATACTAGCCAATTGGCGCATCAATGTGGACAGTAGTGAAAGGTTAAGTAATGCAGATCGGGAGTTAATTATGAACTTATCACCAGCGTATTTGAAATGGCGGGAAGAGGCTGTATCAGAAGGCAGACAAGAAGGCAGACAAGAAGGCAGACAAGAAGGGATTCGGGAAGAACGACGGCAAATGGTGGAAAACTTTCTCAGAGTAAGGTTTGGTGAGATTGATGCCGAATTAGAAGCGATCATCGCACCGATGTTACAGTTAACACCACAAGTGTTGACTCGTCTGCTGTTTAACCTTTCTAAGGAAGAGTTATTACTGTGGTTTGGCGAGGGTTCTGGGGTAGAAGAGAGATTCGGCGAAGGGAAGCGAGAAAAGGTGGAAAACGTGCTGAGAGTGCGGTTTGGTGAGGTTGATCAGGAATTAGCCGACAAAATCGCATCCATGTTAGAGTTACCCCATCAAGAGTTGACTCCTTTGCTGTTGACGCTTTCTCGTCAGGAATTATTAGAACGGTTTGCCAGGTAGGGATAAATCCCTGGATAGGTGAAAATGGGGACGTAGAGACGCGCCATGGCGCGTCTCTACATTGCATAACCTCAACCTCGTAAGACATAGAGGGTAGTGAAGGCGCACTCAACCCAAACGTGAAGGTAAACTGATGCATTACCAAAAGCCAACAGAAAAACGTCAAACCTATTTTCTCAAGCCACCCTTAACGTCTCGGCAATGGTTGGTTTATTCCTGCCATGCTGTAATCACCATCTTCAGCAGCATTTTCATCGTCGCGGTGGGACAAGATCCGGTGTTATCCCTACCAAAACGCGCTGGAGAGACAGCGCCGATAAAGATCGCCCAAACTGACAAACGCGCTGAAGCCGAAAGACTGTATGAGGAGGGATTGCAACTGTTTCAACAAGGAACAGCCGAATCCCTGCAACAAGCGATCGAAAAATGGGAAATAGCGCTTCCTTTGTGGCGTGAAGTGGGGGATCAATCACAAGAAGCTTGGCTAAATCTGGTACTGGGCAGAACTCATGATTTATTAGGATTCAAGCAAAAAGCGCTAGATTATTATAATCAAGCCTTACCTCTCTATCAAAAACTCGAAGATCGCGCCCTTGAAGCAACAACCCTGCATAATATTGGTGCTGTCTATGATGACTTAGGAGAAAAACAACAGGCATTGGAGTACTATCAACAGGCTTTACCCTTAAGGCGGGCTGTAGGCGATCGCGTCGGGGAAGCAACAACTCTAAATAATATTGGTCTTGTTTATTCAGATTTAGGAGAAAAACAACAAGCATTAGAGTACTTCCAACAGGCTTTACTCTTATCTCAGGCTTTGGGCGATCGCGCATCAGAAGCAGGAATCCTGAATAATATTGGTGGTGTCTATGCTGACTTAGGAGAAAAACAACAGGCATTGGAGTACTTGCAACAGGCTTTACCTTTATCCCATGCTGTGGGTGATCATGCCCTTGAAGCACAAACCCTGACTAATATTGGTCAGGTCTATTATGACTTAGGAGAAAAACAACAGGCATTGGAGTACTTCCAACAGGCTTTACTCTTATCTCAGGCTTTGGGCGATCGCGCATCAGAAGCAGCCACCCTGCGTAATATTAGTCGTGTCTATAATGCCTTAGGAGAAAAACAACAGGCATTGGAGTACTATCAACAGGCTTTACCTTTATCCCAGGCTCTGGGTGATCGCACTGGGGAAGCAACAACTCTGAATAATATTGGTGCTGTCTATTCTGATTTAGGAGAAAAACAACAGGCATTGGAGTACTATCAACAGGCTTTACCTTTATCCCAGGCTCTGGGTGATCGCACTAGGGAAGCAGCAACTCTGAATAATATTGGTTTGGTCTATTCTGATTTAGGAGAAAAACAACAGGCATTGGAGTACTATCAACAGGCTTTACCCTTAAGGCGGGCTGTAGGTGATCGCACTGGGGAAGCAATAACCCTGAATAATATTGGTGATGTCTATTCAGACTTAGGAGAGAAACAACGGGCATTAGATTACTTCCAACAGGCTTTACCTTTATCCCAAGCTGTAGGCGATCGCGCATCAGAAGCAGCAACTCTGAATAATATTGGTCGTGTCTATTCTGATTTAGGAGAGAAACAACAGGCATTAGAGTACTTGCAACAGGCTTTATCTTTATCCCAGGCTGTGGGCGATCGCGCTGGGGAAGCAACAATCCTCTCTAATATTGGTGGTGTCTATAATGCCTTAGGAGAAAAACAACAGGCATTAGAGTACTTGCAACAGGCTTTACCCTTATCCCAGGCTGTAGGCGATCGCGCTGGGGAAGCAGCTACCCTCTCTAATATTGGTTTGGTCTATTCTGATTTAGGAGAGAAACAACAGGCATTAGAGTACTTGCAACAGGCTTTACCCTTATCCCAGGCTGTAGGTGATCGCGCATCAGAAGCAATGACTTTGAATAATATTGGTGGTGTCTATGGTCAATTAGGAGAAAAACAACAGGCATTAGAGTACTTGCAACAGGCTTTATCTTTATCCCAGGCTGTAGGCGATCGCGCTGGGGAAGCAATGACTTTGAATAATATTGGTGGTGTCTATGCTGAATTAGGAGAAAAACAACAGGCATTAGAGTACTTGCAACAGGCTTTATCTTTATCCCAGGCTGTGGGCGATCGCGCTGGGGAAGCAAGAATCCTCTCTAATATTGGTGGTGTCTATAATGCCTTAGGAGAAAAACAACAGGCATTAGAGTACTATCAACAGGCTTTACCCTTATCCCAGGCTGTAGGCGATCGCGC
>NZ_DS989868.1:52370-124743 GCF_000155555.1 Coleofasciculus chthonoplastes PCC 7420 | reverse complement strand
CTTCAATGACCAA
This sequence comes from Coleofasciculus chthonoplastes PCC 7420, assembly GCF_000155555.1. Lineage (GTDB taxonomy): Bacteria > Cyanobacteriota > Cyanobacteriia > Cyanobacteriales > Coleofasciculaceae > Coleofasciculus > Coleofasciculus chthonoplastes_A. The sequence goes on along the minus strand of NZ_DS989868.1, from coordinate 124,730 downwards.
AAGCCGACATCTGTCGCTGTTTCGCCACTAATACTCCAACCCCGCCAGGATTCAGTGACCCCTAAACGCGCCATGAACGGCATCACGAACATTCCTTGACGCCACATGGGGTTGAGGACTGGATCACTCGGATCAAATGTGGCTAGTTCGTATAAAGCCATCGAACCAGCCCAGCCTGCCACAAGGGCAGTGTGCATCAAATGCACAGCAATCAGACGCCCTGGATCATTCAGGACGACTGTATGTACTCGATACCACGGTAGTCCCATCGACTACGCTCCTCCTAGAGATAGAGTTTCTACTTTGACGCTTCTTTTGCTAAAGATGTTAGAAATTGATCTTACCCGCCTAAAAGCGTGAACTGATGACCTTTTCCGGTTATCCTTCATGTTTCAAACAGCTAGGCGGGTTAGTCTTGACTTTAAAGAAGTGTAACTTTTGTTAGAAACGATTGCAAGCACAGGGGACGTTTTGACCCAACGTAGAGACGTAGCATGCTACGTCTCTACCCAATCGCTGATCACCCATCGCTAGTTTCTGAGGAGAGATTCAAAACACTCGGCGCTGTGGTCAATCGCTCAACCACTTGTTCTGCACTCATCAAGCGTTTGAGGACAACTTGACCAATAGTTTTGGCGGATTGGGGTGAAGCATCCGGTGTCGGTTTAACTTCTACCATCAATACCGCATCCTCAACCCGATATAGCCATAACTTTTCCCCCTGTTCCAAGATGCAAAGGTTGAGGCGGATGATTTCGGGTTCCCGTCGCCAAGCATTGACATTCCAAAGTCCTCCAAACTCCCAAACTCGTCCCACAGTCCAGCCATCGGATAGAAAAAAGTACTTTACAGACATTTGTATTACATTACACTATAGAATTTGTGTTCTAGTGCATCATGGCAAAAGTTGTTTTTTTGTTTCAGTCTGTATTGATGATAAGAGAGATGGGCCAGATCAGGCAGATTAGTTCGATCAGGGAAAATGGGGGAGATAGGCACAGATGGGGGAGATAAGGGCGGGTTTGACCAAATTAATAGCCAATAGGAAGTCGGACACAATTGAAGTTAAGCGTGAGGACAAGGGGACGGGGAACAGGAACAAGAGACTCGTAAAATTTTACAATTCTTAACTCAGGTAACAAAATTTAAAATTTGTGTCCAGATACTTAGCTTTCCCATTTTCAAGCATGATTAAATCAGAATAGCTTGGAGGTTGGGCAATGAGTCTGGGTAAATGGATTGGCATACTGGTTTTTATCATTTCACTATTTGTTTTGTGGCAAATTAGGCAGATTATCATGCTTATATTTGCCGCAATTGTGATATCTAATGCCTTAAATATTCTGGTAGAACGATTCCAGCGATCTGGAATGCAGCGTTTTTTTGCGGTTCTGCTTTCGCTTTTTCTCCTCCTGTGCATTTTGGTCGGATTTTACTTCCTAATTGTCCCTCCTTTTGCCGAACAATTTTTACAACTGAGTGAGTTAGTTCCTCAGGGTATAGAACAATTAAGCGAGTGGATAGAAGCTTTAGAAGCAGATATTTCATCGGGATTACTTGATCAGTATATCCCAGATATTAACCAATTACTACAACAGCTTCCTCCCTTGATTAATCGGGTATTAGGGGGCGGATTCACGTTTTTCAATAATGCTTTGGGTGTCCTCCTGAATAGTTTGCTTGTTCTGGTATTAACACTGATGCTCCTTGCCGATCCTCACCCTTACCGAAAAAGCTTTATTCGCCTTTTTCCGTCATTCTATCGGCGTCGAGTTGATGAAATTTTGCAGCGGTGTAATGAATCGTTACGGGGATGGCTGGCGGGTATTCTATTTAATATGGCAGTCATTTCGTTGTTAAGTTTTTTCGGCTTACTGTTGTTGGGAATTCCCCTAGCACTGGCACAAGCTACGTTGGCAGGGATTTTAACATTTATTCCTAATCTTGGACCCGTCGTGAGTGTGATCCCACCTATTGCGATCGCGCTGCTAGATTCGCCCTGGAAAGCCATTGCTGTATTGATTCTATATATTGTGATTCAGCAGGTTGAAAGTAATTTACTCACACCGTTAGTCATGGCGCAACAGGTATCCCTGCTACCCGCTATAACATTGCTCGCCCAGTTATTTTTCGTCACCTTCTTTGGATTTATAGGATTATTATTAGCCCTTCCCCTAACAGTAGTGGCTCAGGTTTGGCTCAAGGAGGTTCTCGTCCACGATATTCTTGACGAATGGCGTCATCCGAGTCACAAGGATGCTCAACCTGTGGCAACAACGTTTGCTGTTTCTCCCACTGCTGATATGGTAAGGGATGAGGGAGCTGGGGAAGCTGGGGAAGCTGGGGAAGAGGATTACCAATGAACCATGAACAATCAACAATGAACCATGACCAATGACGAATAACAACTTTTTATCGTGCGAACCCTAGCTGAAATCAATGATAAAATTCACCATCGTCGTGCAGTCGTCTGGACGGTCGAGGAATTAAAAGCGCAAGTCGCCGATATCGGTGTCACCCAGGCGGCTAAGAAAGTCGATGTGATTACCACAGGTACATTTGAGCCAATGGAGTCATCGGGCGCGATTATTAATTTAGGTCACACAGACCCCCCGATTAAGATTCGTAAATGCTGGTTAGATGGTGTACCTGCTTATGCTGGCTTTGGTGCGGTGGATTTGTATTTAGGCGCGACTCAAGTTGTGGACTCTACCGATATGGGAGATCTGCCAGAGATCGAGGATCTAGAGAACGGGGTGGTTCTCATGTCATTGAAGACTTGATTGCCGGTAAACCCGTGCAATTGCGGGCGATTGGACAGATGACTGACTGTTATCCTAGAGCCTCTTGTGATACGACGATTACTCGCGAAACGATTAACCAGTTCTATCTCTACAATCCGCGCAATCTCTATCAAAATTTTATCGTCGGCGTCAATGGGGGCGATCGCCTCTTGTACACTTATCTTGGTCCGCTCCAGCCCAGATTAGGCAATGCAGTCTACTCCAATCCGGGAGCAATTTCCCCGCTACTTAACGATCCCGAACTCAAGCTGATTGGGATTGGTACGCAAATTTTCTTGGGTGGGGGTATTGGGTACATCGCTTGGGAAGGAACTCAACATTTTCCCCTCCAGAAACGTCTTCCCAATCATACCCCCATTGGTCCAGCCGCTACATTGGCGTTAATTGGAGATGCCAAGCAGATGAATCCCAAGTGGGTACGGGGTTGCTACTTTAAAAATTATGGTCCGTCTCTGATGTTGGGCGTTGGTGTACCCTTACCTGTCTTGAGTGAAGAGGTGATTCAGCATTGTGCTGTATCGGATCAGGATATTGTCGCCCCAGTGGTTGATTTCTCGATTCCCCGTCGCGTTCGCCCCACCTTCGGATTAGTCAGCTATGCCCAGTTGAAGCAGGGGCGCATTACTATTGACGGCAACTCTGTGCGGACAGCACCTTTAGCAAGTGTATTTCGGTCACGGCAAGTTGCTTTGGAATTAAAGCAATGGATTGAAAGGGGCGAGTTTACGCTTACCGAACCCGTAGCATCCATTCCCATGGATCGTTCCTTTCTGCCTCAAGACCGCTGGGGTTCTCAACTGAGTATAGATTGACGCTCCCCCGGATCTCGGACTTCGGACGTTCGGCGAGCCCTCAGACTTCGGCGAGCGCTCAGTCGAGCCGTCGAACGCTTCGTCTCTCGGATAAATCACGAGGGCTTTCACCTTCGCTATTTTGTAAACTAATCCCACAACTTTAGGTCGTGGGATTAGCAGTCATCTGTCATCTGTCATTTGTCCTTTGTTATATTAACACTTTATTGTTAATTTCCTCATAGCCGCCCCTAACTACTACTTCTACCTCATCGGTGAAGCGCAGGATGGGCGGCATAATCTGGCTCACGTCCTAATCAGGAATCCCTCTTAGGAATTATCTGTACCTGGCTTGTCCTTACGTTGAACTGGTTTGGATAAGGGTTCTGAACGCTTGGGTGAGGTTCTTTTTCCTGTTGTCGAACTATCTTCGCCCGAACCACGACGGGGAAAACTCTTTTTAGGTCTTGACCCTTTGCGTGGACGAAACTTATTTGATCGCCTTTTGGGTGCATGAACAATACCAATATCATTGCCTTCCTCAATCATCAGGGTATTGGTATGCAGTTTGACGTGCAAATCCCAAAAGTGATTAATCACCTTTTCCCCCAGCAATCCCTTGAGCTGAAGCTTGAAAAATTTGGTTTTCTCTGATTCTCTGCGGGGAGACTGCTTGATTTTGACAATAACGTCTTCATTCTCCCGCGACTGGTAAATGACTTGACCCCGAATTGAAAAGTAACCTTCTGGTAATTGCTCAGTTGGTTCAGGTTGAGGATGATCTGGAGACGTTTGTGCCTCAGGGGTTGACTCTTCCGGTGGCGAGTCGGTTGATTCTGAAGCCGTCGTTTGATCTTGATTGAGTGTTTCCGGTTCCCAAACACCGACAATTTGGACGTGCAAATTTCCGTCTTGTTGTCTCGTGCGAGGATAAACGACCCAAAGATGGGATAGAGCTAAATCGAGATGGTTTTTCACCAAACTCATGACCCGACCCAGTAAGACGGCATCAATTAAGGTACCGTCATCTGCCAGTAGAGTACCCCTTGTCAATTGCTCTTGAGAGGGCATATATTTTCCCCGAATCAGCCCGATTGCTCGGTACTGCATGGGTTCACTGGGCGGAGGAATGGGTTTTTGTCGTTGGACATCTGATGGCATTGTCCCGGTTGAATCCGTTGTAGTAGATGAGTTAGTCACGTTTTCAGAATTGCCATTGGGTGGGGCTGAGTGTGGCGGTTGCACACTGGATGCTTCTGGTAGATTTTCACCAGAAGACTGGGGTGAGTCGGTAGACCGATTCACAGAAGGACTCATATAACCTCCTAGCGGCGGAGACACATTCCCTTGTGGGAGATTTGGACTGACTGCTTGAATTTTAGTTTGTTCAACATCCTTACTGGAGTGGTGCAATAGCTGGAATGACTCTCCTAGCTATGTTTCCACCGAAAATTAACAACGTAAGGAAACTCAGTATCAGTCTGCCCATTTTACAAAATGCAGTCATAAGACTGGTACATCCGCAAAGTTTATGGAATCTTTACTCGCAGCAATCTGCACTCTATTCAAATTTTGGCGGGAAAATAGGGGAGTGGCGATAAATCTGAGTAATGCGTTACACAATAGTTAAGAGGACAAGAGATGAGTGAATCATCCATCAATTCCTTACTGGAGAACCTAAAAAACCCTGATGAAAACGTCCGCAAGCAGGCAACCGAAGAACTCTGGCGTATCTGGTTCTATCAAAAGGGCATCTCCGGCATGGAACGGCTAGGGCGGACACAGATGTTATTAGAACGTGGGGAAACAGCTCAAGCTGAAGCTCTGCTGACCCAGATTATTAGAGAGCAACCTGATTTTGCCGAAGCTTGGAATCGACGAGCCGTTCTTTACTACATACTTAAACAGTATCAAAAGTCAAGGGACGATTGTCAGCAGGTTATCCGGCTTAATCCCATTCATTTTGGGGCGCTGCATGGTTTGGGATTGTGTTATATGGCGTTAGGAGATTATCAAGCGGCAATTACAGCCTTTCGCAAGGCGTTGGACATTCAACCCTATTCTTTAATTAATCAAAAGTTTATTCTGGAATGCACGGCGCGGTTGAGTTAGGGGGTATTAGCAGATGGGGAAGATGGGGATATGTAGAGACATAGCATGCTACGTCTCTACAGTGAGGTGAGGTAAATTTGGTGAACATCAATCAACTTAGTCCTTTACAACCAGGTAATTTACTCCGGGTGATTGCTCCGAGTGGGGCGTTACGAGAGGTTGACGCCTTCTATCAGGGAGTGGAAATTTGGCGTCGCCGAGGCTATCGGGTTGAATTACCAACCAATTGGGATGCTAGGGATGGCTACCTTGCTGGTACAGATAACCAACGACGTCAGCAGTTAGCCGCCGCTTGGTATGACCCAGACTGTCGGGGAATTCTTTGTATTCGAGGTGGCTATGGTAGCGCCCGTCTTCTGGAAAACTGGACGTGGACTTCCCCGGTAATATTGAGCAGGGAAGCTGGGGAAGCTGGGGGAGCTGGGGGAGCTGGGGGAGCTGGGGGAGCTGGGGGAGCTGGGGGAGCTGGGGGAGCTGGGGGAGCTGGGGGAGATAAAATTAGAGCTGATGAGAGTCTTGAGGCAAAATCCTCTATCCCAAAATGGCTGATTGGGTTTTCTGATATCACCTGTCTGCTGTGGAGTCTCGCTGGAGTAGGAATTGGCAGTGTTCATGCTCCAGTCTTAACCACGTTAGCTAGTGAACCGGAATGGTCGCTGAATCGCTTATTTGACTGTGTAGAAGGACGCCCTCTGTCACCTTTAACCGGGAAGGGTTGGGGCGGCGGTAAGGTTAGGGGGTGGCTTTTGCCAGGGAATCTGACTGTGGCAACTCATGTACTGGGTACGCCGATTCTACCCCCGCTAGATGGGGCAATTCTGGCGTTAGAAGATGTGACAGAAGCGCCTTATCGAATTGACCGCCTGTTGACCCAGTGGCGGATGAGTGGCATGTTACAAAAGGTTAAGGGTATTGCCTTGGGACGGTTTAGCCGCTGCCATCCTCCCCAGAATGTGCCAAGTTGGACGGTTGAAGAGGTGTTACGCGATCGCTTAATGGATCTTGATATCCCGATTGTATCCGAGTTGCCCTTTGGTCATGATGGGGTCAACGCGGCTTTGCCTGTGGGACGCTGGGTTGAACTGGATGGGGATCAGGGAACCTTATGTTGGAAAACTTCATAAATAATTGTCAGCCCGCAATGGTAAGCTAACAGAGCGCTGAAAACTTTGTATAGGGTAGGTCTAGTATGGCTGGGTTAACCCAGGTTCCTTATTTATTACGAGCCGCTCGTGGTGAAAAATTAGAACGTCCGCCTGTGTGGATGATGCGACAGGCGGGTCGATATATGAAAGCCTATCGGGATTTACGCGATAAGTATCCCAGTTTCCGGGAACGCTCCGAAATTCCCGAAATTGCTATTGAAATTTCTCTCCAACCCTGGAAGGCTTTTCGTCCAGATGGTGTGATTCTATTTTCTGATATCCTCACGCCTCTACCCGGAGTCGGTATTCCCTTTGATATTGTGGAAAGCAAAGGTCCGATTATAGATCCGCCGATTCGCTCTCAAGCACAAATTGACGGGCTTCATCCCTTAGAGTTAGAAAAATTAACATTTGTCGGGGAGATATTACAAGCGCTGCGCCAGGAAGTTGGGAACGAAGCCGCTGTCTTAGGCTTTGTCGGTGCGCCTTGGACATTAGCCGCTTATGCGATTGAGGGCAAAAGTTCCAAGAATTACTCGATTATTAAAGGAATGGCATTTTCCCAACCTGCCATGCTGCACGAGTTTCTGGGGAAAATAGCGGATGCGATCGCGGTTTATGTACGCTATCAAATTGATAATGGTGCCCAAGTCGTGCAATTGTTCGATTCCTGGGCGGGTCAACTGAGTCCTCAAGACTACGATACCTTTGCCTTACCCTATCAGCAGCGCGTGGTTGAGCAAGTAAAAGCCACCCATCCTGATACGCCTCTGATTTTGTATATCAGTGGGAGTGCAGGGATCTTAGAGCGCATGGGTAAATCTGGCGTAGATATTATCAGCGTAGACTGGACGGTGGATATGGCAGAAGCGCGACAGCGGTTAGGCTATAAAATGAACGTTCAGGGGAACATGGACCCAGGGGTGTTATTTGGGTCACAGGATTTTATCCGCGATCGCATTTTGGATACGATTCGTAAAGCGGGGAACCGAGGTCATATCTTTAATTTGGGTCATGGTGTCTTACCGGGAACTCCAGAAGATAATGTCAGGTTCTTCTTTGAAACAGCCAAACAGGTTGATCAATTGCTCACCGTTCATGCGTAAGAGATTGGGGAACAGGGGATTAGGCGAAGCCTTAGTGCTGCTATGTTGACAGAAAACCTATACATCTGGACACGAAGGCGAGAACCCCTACGTCTGTCGGACATTGCGCGTCTGTAGGGGCGGGTTTAGGGGCTTTCGTGTCGCTATTGATGATAACGTTGATTCAAAACCCGCCCTTTCCAAAGGTAGAGGTAGGATTTCACTATTGTCGTTTCGTCCATCACCCAGATGTGACTCAACGGAATCTAGGGACCAATGTCCCTACTACAAGCCTAATATTTACATAATGTCATATCGGTTGAGTTAGGATCAGATTATCAAAAAATCTAAAATCAAATGACTCCCAAGCGAATCTTTATGACCGGTGCGAGTGGTTGCATCGGTCAGTATGTCGCCGAAAGTTTAATTCAACACACGGATCACGAGTTGTATTTATTGGTCAGAAATCCCGATAAATTAGGATTTGACTATCATGCTCGTCCGGGGATTACGATTTGTCAAGCTGATTTACGGCAGATTGATCACTTTCGCGATTTGCTCAAAACTGTAGATGTAGCAATTTTGGCAGCAACAGCTTGGGGGGGAGTCCAGGAAGTTTTTGATATTAATGTGGTCAAAACCCTGCGATTGCTGGATTTGCTGGATACTCAACGTTGTGAACAGGTGATTTACTTTTCCACCGCTAGCATTCTCAATCAGCAGAACCAATTACTCAAACAAGCCGGTCAACTGGGAACCGATTATATCCGTTCTAAATACGACTGTTTACAGCAACTCTCAAAACTCGCGATCGCGCCTAAAATTACTACAGTGTTTCCCACGTTGGTATTGGGGGGAGATGAACGCAAACCTTACTCCCATATTTCATCAGGGATTAAGGATGTAGTCAAATGGATGGACTTGATTCGTTGGTTCAAAGCCGATGGCAGTTTCCACTTTATGCACGCCCAGGATATAGCTCAGGTAGTGCTATATCTGGTTGATCATCCTCCTAGTCAGGAATTGACCACTAAAACCGGTGAAGGATTATCGACAAATCGTTTAGTCTTAGGAAATACGCGCCTCACTGTTAATCAAGCGGTAGAGGAAGTCTGTACGTATTTAGGTAAAAAAATTTATGTTCGCGTCCCCTTATCGATTGGACTAGCGAATCTATTAATTATCTTATTTCGGATTCAGATGGCGGCGTGGGATCGATTTTGCCTCAATTATCGCCATTTTAGTTATCAAAACCCAGTGAATCCCGATACATTCGGTTTACCGACGTACTGTCCCACCCTGAGTGACGTGTTGAAAATCAGTGGTCTTCCGTAGGGGCGCACCGACGTGCATCCGTGTCAACTTAATCAACTTAAGCTCAACCCCTCACCCCCAGCCCCTCTCCCAAGCTTGGGAGAGGGGAGCAAGAGAGTCCGGTTCCCCTTCTCCCCACGGTGGGAGAAGGGGTTAGGGGATGAGGGTGAAAACCTTGCCAGCATTGGTTTTCTACCTTAAGTTGACACTAATGACCGACTTGCGCCCTTTACCAACGTGCGCCCTGCACTGACCTTAAGCCCAAAAAAAGCGATACCTTGATCTAACCCCTCCCTAACCCTCCCCTTGCCAAGGGGAGGGAACTTCAAGGACTTTGGTTTCTCCCCACACCCAACACCCAACACCCGACTTCAAAATGTAAATGTAAATTGTTACCTATTACCTATTCATTGTTCTATACAATGGAATAGAAAGAGATGGAATTAGCAGTATGAACCCCTGCTCTCCATTCAGGTTTCGCAGGCGATACCCCGGTCAACAAACGGTTTCCTAAACAAATCTCAATAATCTTTCAGGAATCCGTCCCATGGGTGATGTAGATTAATACAGCCTTTGACAAAGGTCACTCATTCCCCAAGAGGGTATCGCGTATACTATCTGCTAGAGGAGAAGCCCAGTCATCTAACCTGAGACAGATTTTAAGCCCAAAATGCGGAGAATTCTGTAAAAACGGAAACTGGGGCGATGCGTTAGCAGTAAATCTCAGTAAGGGTTTCCTGGAAAACAGGTAACCCTTCGCGGTGAGAAAAACGGAAAACGCTGTTATCCGGTCATCAAGGGTGGGAATTCTAGTAATTAAGTGATGACACACTTCGCTCAAGTGTCGTTATCGGTCGTAATCTAAGAGATCACTATGCCAGCCACTCCTTTTGCCGACACTGAATTCGACCACGACCAACCTACCTACAGCTTGGATTTGCAGGATAACCACGGCGATATAGACAATTCTGTGGATGAATTCGTTGATCCAGATATAGAAGAGGATATCGACACGACTAGCTTTGCTAAAAGTGCCAACCGCCGTACCACAGATTTGGTGCGGCTATATCTTCAAGAAATCGGTCGGGTTCGTTTATTGAGACGAGATGAAGAAGTATCAGAAGCTCAAAAAGTTCAGCGCTATATGCGATTATTGGACTTGCGAGCTAAGTTCGCCACACCAGAGGAGCCAGTTATTGAGCATTTCGTTCATTTAATCGAAACCCATGACCGTTTAGCCTCTCAGTTAGGTCATCGTCCCTCCTTAGAACGCTGGGCGACAACTGCTGGAGTGGATGTGGCTACCCTGAAGCCAAGTCTAGTAAAAGGGAAACAGCGCTGGGCGGAGTTAGCGGAACTGACGGTTAAGGAACTGGAACAAGTTCAAGCCGAAGGATTGCAGGCGAAAGAACACATGATTAAAGCCAACCTGCGCCTGGTGGTGTCGGTGGCGAAAAAGTATCAAAATCGCGGGCTAGAACTGCTGGATTTGATTCAAGAAGGAACCTTGGGATTAGAACGGGCAGTTGAGAAATTTGATCCGACGAAAGGGTATCGGTTTAGTACCTATGCCTATTGGTGGATTCGTCAGGGAATTACTCGTGCGATCGCGACTCAAAGCCGGACGATTCGCTTACCCGTCCACATTACCGAAAAGCTGAACAAGATTAAGAAAGCCCAGCGGAAGATTTCTCAGGAACAAGGGCGCACCGCCACGATTGAGGATATCGCCAAAGAGTTGGAAATGGATGCGCCCCAGGTACGGGAAGTGCTGATGCGAGTTCCGCGATCGGTTTCCTTGGAGATTAAAGTTGGCAAGGAGAAGGATACAGAACTGGGGGATTTGCTGGAAACCGAGGAAACCTCCCCAGAAGACGTGTTGATGCGCGAGGCTTTACAGCGGGATTTACAGCAACTCCTAGCTGATTTAACCAGTCGTGAACGGGATGTGATTTGTATGCGGTTTGGTTTAGGCGATGGACATCCCTATTCCTTGGCTGAGATTGGGCGGGCGCTGGAACTATCTCGCGAACGGGTGCGGCAAATTGAGGCGAAGGCGTTGCAGAAGTTACGTCAACCCAAGCGGCGGAATCGGGTGCGGGATTATCTGGAAGCGTTGAGTTAAGGGAGTTCCCCACACATTGTAGAGACGCGCCATGGCGCGTCTCTACAGGTACGACAGTACACCAATAACCAATAAATGGTGTCAGGTTTTTCCGCTGCTAGGTGTGTCCTAACCGATGGACTCGTATTATTTAACCAGCGAATACAAATATTCAGATCAAGCAGGTAAGTCAAAATAGCGTCTCCCTTGTCTCATACTCTCCTCGCGGTTCGCGGATTAGGGGTTCTCCTACCCAACCTCCAATCACTTCTTCAAAAAAACCAGGCATCCATTCTGTTTTGGGTTGTGTTGGTTGTAATACTTCAACGCTTCCTTGTGAGAAACGTTCCATAATTGCTAATAACTGGATACCTTTAATAACTACTTCCTCTGGTGAATTGTATTTTCCTGCATTAACCTGACGTTGAATAAACTGTTCTAGTTCTGGAGTTAAAGACACATTCATTGATTTTTACCTTATACCTTATACCTTGTTAATTTTTACTAAGGAATAGGTAGCGAGCAAGATGCTCGCACTACAGGTTTATCCTTCCTAAGCTGTCATGCATTTAAATTGGGAATAGAAACGCGAATAAATCAATCCGTCGCTGAATCACAGACTGGGAAAGGAGTTGAGGGACTTGGGTGAGTAAGGTTTGTAAGTGTCCATGTTCCCAGCGGGTGCGTTGAGTTTTAGCGGCGTCCTGCTGCTGGGGGAGACATCCAGTAACTTTAGCGATCGCGCCTTCATGTACGATACAGTCAGCATCCATGAGTACCACGATATCGGGTGAGTCTGTGGCTAAGTAGGGGCTGCTGAATAAGTCTTGTGGTGGCGAGAGGCAACAGGCAACAGGCAACAGGCAACAGTTTCAACCCCCTGCCAGGGGAAGATCCTGCGATCACGGAGGTAAAAATCCAAGGATTTTGAACTCAAGGGTGTAAAAACCTTGCACTTTCTGGGTGAAAAAAGGGATTGGAACCCTTGTATAGTATAGCTTCCAGATTAATTCAGCAGACCCTAAGTACTTTATCCCGTAGTCTAAGGCATATCCTTTACCTTGGCGTTCTGTATCCTGGCATTACCATTGCGCCTAACTGACGTGCGATCGCGGCAGTTTCATCGGTAAATAACATTCTAAGTCCCGGAGAAACTTAATTCCTACGCGATCGCTAATCACGACTCAGTTACATCCACTGTATCCCGTTCGGTTTTTAACCAGCGACTCTGAGGCTTGATTAGAAAAGCCGGGTAGAGGGAAACCTTCCAGAGAATGTAAAAGGGAACAGCCAAAAGCGTCCGTCCTGGTATATCGGCACGGCAAAACTTAGCCCAAGATCCAATAACGGAGATCAGAATCAGTAGTCCCTCTAATCCCAACACCATCCCTGGTATCCAGGATACTCCCAATACTGCCGCTACGAATGCTCCTCCTGTAGCGGCTGCCCAGATTAAGAGTAACAGCGAAAGGGGGGGTACAGCGAGTTCTAGGGCGAGGGCGAATAGATCCCACCGTCTTTGAGAGATAAATTCTTTTAGCAGTCGAGGAACTTCAGTGAACAGCATTTCTAAGTGACCATGTTCCCAACGGGCTTTTTGGCTTTTGGCGGCTTTATCTTTCATCAGACGCCCTTGGACGTGGGCGTCTTGGCAAAATAAGGGCGGATGTCCAGCAATGGCTAAATCCACAGCCAACTGCATATCATCCACGGTTTTACATCCTGCTAAGGAGATCTTACTCATCAGTGACCACGGTAATGCCATCCCTGAACCCATCAACAAACAAGGTAATCCCAGTCGGGTGAGTCCGACGGGACGGACTAAGTTTTTCACCCGCAGTGATAAAGTTGAGATCAAATCGTTGACTCCAGGATTGTCTGGCTGAGTCATCAGGTAGGTGGCTTGAACCGGGCGTTCTGAAGCCGCTGCTAGTCGGGCGATTTTATCAATTGAACCGGGACTAACTTGGCAGTCGGCGTCAACGAATACCAGTACGTCAGGGGGTTTTGTCTCAATGCAGCGTAAGCCGTAATCTAAGGCGTACCCTTTACCCCTCAAATCCGGATTCTCTCGTTCAATCGCCGTTGCGCCGACTTGACGCACAACCTCGGCTGTGTTGTCGGTACAGTTATCAGCAATGACGATAAGTCGGTCTGAGTCAGTTAACTGAGGGAGTATGGTCTTCAGAGTAGCAGTAATATCAGAGGCTTCGTTGTGTGCTGGTATTAAAATCGTCACCTTGGGGCGGGGGGCTGGCTTCTCTTGTTTGTCTCGGCGTGGTAGGAAGAACGCTGCCATGCATTCAATCAACAGAGTAGCAATGGGGATAAGCAATGCCAAGGCGATCGCGAGTAGGATAATCTGGATCAGGAGAAACAGTGGCTGATTAGTAACCATAGGTTTAAAACCTTTTTTTGAATTATTCTCTGTTTTTATCTGATTGTGTATTGAGTCCAGACTAGAGATGGGTGATAATTTTTGCCGGAACTCCCACGGCTGTTGCGCCTGCGGGTACGTCACAAAGCACGACAGCATTCGCCCCTATTTTGGCATGATCGCCAATCGTAACTTGGCGCAGGATTTTGGCGCCAGCACCGATATCCACATGACCACCAATTTTAACGCCGCTGACAACGGTAACCTGTTGTAGAATTAGGCAGTTGGGTCCAATCGAAGCCTTGGGATGAATTACCACACCAGTTGGATGGGTCAGGAGTAGTCCGCCGCCAAGCTGGCAATCTATGGGAATATCAGCAGCCGTGACAACACTCCAGAAGCGGTGCTGTAGGACGTTAATCCGGCGCAGTAATCCGGCAATAATTCCTCCTTTTGCATGCCATTTTTGATACGCACGGATAGATTTGAGGAGTTGGCGGCTAGGGTCCCACCAGCGGCGCAGTTGTTCGCGACTCCAATCGGGTTCTGTTGCAGAAATGTTGGGGACAGTGACGGATTTAACCATTGTCCTGAGTGTTTCGGGATTTTATGATCTTAGCAGGTACGCCAACGGCTGTTGCGCCTGCGGGGACATCACAAAGCACGACGGCGTTAGCGCCAATATTAGCATCATCACCGATAGTTACGTTACCAAAGATTTTCGCACCCGCACCAACGTTAACGCGATTCCCTATTTTTGGGGCATCGAATGGATGATCTACGTAGCGATTGCCTAGGGTAACGCCTTGACGGATAATACAATCATCGCCAATTGTACAATCGCCGTGAATCACAATTCCATGTTGATGTTCGATGATCACACGACGACCCAGTTGAACGCTATAGGGTAATTCTATGCCATAGGTATTACGCATTTTGCGATATAATGCCCGGTAAAGAATGCTAAACGGCGCTCGTAAGAGTTTGGGTTGAATTTGCATACGCCAGACTCCAAAGCGCTGAATCGCAACGGCGCGGAATCCCGGTCGAGTCCAGTCGCGATCGTGGGCAATCCAGTCTTCTTTGATTTGTTGCCAGAGTCCGAGATTGTTAAGGACTGATTCTTTGGCGATGGTTTGTATATCTGGTTGCGTGACCATAGTTTTTCTTGTTAACGGGGCGGTTAAAACCGCAGCTACACAAACGAAACCCGCCTGCGCGGGTTTCCACACCTCTGGATTAGTCCGCGTAGGCGGACTTTGTTTGTCTAGCCGCGATTTCCAATCGCCATGGCTGGAACTCCTTGCTCCCCTCTCCCCAGGGTGGGAGAGGGGCTGGGGGTGAGGGGTTTAGCTTAAGTTGACACGGATGGATATTAACGTGCCCCTACTGGCGTGACACTATGATACACCGCCTTTGAGGAACACGCTATTGCGGAGAAAATCTCCCAGGAGTTGGGGCGGATCAGTATCGGGTTTCCGTTGAACTACCCGGCGCAAGCGCCACAGGGTAAACCCTGAAGCCCAAAAAATATCAGCACAGGAGGCATACAGCCAACCGTAATTTTTGATAAAATACCGTCGTCGGGAATCAAACCAGTATTGGGGGCGGCGTTTCGGTGGGCGTTTAGTGTCGGTAACACCCGAACTTTGTCCAACTAGGTGGACAACCCGACTTTCGGGAACATACCAGCAACTCCAACCTGCTTTTTTTGCTTGTAGGCAAAAGTCCATTTCTTCGTAGTACATGAAGTAGGCTTCATCAAGTAAGCCCACCTGCTCGAATACTTCTCGACGAATAATCATACTAGCACCCGCGACCCAGTCAGTGGGACAAGCTTGTTCGGGAACGGGGGGCCACACGACCCATTTTGTCAAGACTTTTGAGACTAAACCAAGACGTAAACTGCTATCAAGTTCACTCAGGGCGGTGTGAAAGCGAAAGGCTGAACATTGGGGAGTGCCATCGGGATCTTCTAGGCGACTTCCGGCGATTCCTACGTCAGGATGTTCGTTCATGAAGTTGACTAAGGTTTTGATGGCATTAGGGCGTGCGATCGTATCGGGGTTTAGGAGTAGGATGTAGGGAGGGGAATTGGTGGACTCCAGGGCTGAACGAATGGCGGCATTGTTGCCGAAAGCGTAACCGCCGTTGTGATCTAATGGCATAACGGATGCCCAATCCCCCCAACCTTCGGTTTTTATAGCGGTGCTGATTTGCTCGACTGAACCGTCGCCAGAAGCGTTGTCAGTAACAACAACGCGAGTACCGGGTAGGGATTGAACGTCATTGACTACCGAGTGGAGGCAATCGATAGTCATACCAGGGGTGCGATAATTGAGGATGATTACGAGTAGGGGATAGGAATGATAAGGTTGAGTCATATTTTCATTCAGTTAACATCCACTCGAACTTATAGCAATCCTATTTAGGTTGTGGCAATTTTCAAAAATGAAACCCTTGCTATACCTGGCTTTCGAGCTTTTCGCTTGTTGCATCCTATTTAGGATTGCTATAGTTCCTTTCAACATCGCTTCTAGTTCGTCGTAATTTTCCACAATTTCGCAGATGGGGAATGGATTCGTTCGCTGGTTGAGAATATCAACCGCCATCGGCTCGACTTGGATGAATTCGCATATCTTACGATAGGCAATACGGGGATCAGGAAGGATATCGTCTTCGTAGGTCAGCCAAAGTGACGATTTGTCCTCCAGAAGTGATTCGAGTTGGCGATAGGTTTGATCGATTTCCTCTAAGCAATTGATTAAAGGCTTGGGATTGTAGACAATACCAAAGGCTACTTGGTGCAAATCCACTCGTGTCCGGGTCAATTTAGCTTTGCTCTTCAAATTGAGATGTCGAATTTTAGTTTGAGAGCCAAGAATTGCTGAGATTATCCGCCGCAGGTAGTTTTTGCGCTCCAAAACAATGAACTGTTCTATTCCTAGTTCCGGGAGTTCATTGACTAGCTGGGGTAGGGTTTGATGGAGGATTGCCAGTTGCTGTTCAGGATGGACTTTCACCTCAAAGCCGTAGAAGCGGTTACCCGCAACCAGCATTTGTTGACGGAAGAATGTCTTTGTATCAAAGGGTTTGAGTTGACCTTTGTTGAAACCATACTGCCTGAAAACAACTTCACCATCCCAGTAGATTTTTGGGTGTTGGTCAAGTAGGTTGCCAACAACGGTACTGCCGCATCTGCCGACGTGAAACATGGCAACGCTACCCAATCGCCAGTGGGATGGTAGCCAGCCGATTACTTGGTCGAAGGTGCGAGCCAGTTTTCTGGCGCGTTTAGCCCATGGCTTGGGAAGTGTGGAAGGGATTGGGTTTCGCAGTTTTCGGGTTAGTTTTTGTGGCATTGGGCTAAGATATTACTCTTAAATTGGTTGTTTTTAGCTTAACTTTTTTTGAGTAGAGGGTTCTAGGTCTTGGCGCTTATCTTCAGTTCTTATAGCTTTATAGCGTTTATGAGGACTACTTCTTAAGTTTTCTGCTCTCCTCACCAGGTATAACGAGTCCCTAAAAGTTCATATAGCTTCTCATTAAACGGAACAAAATAATTCTTTAGTCGTTCCAGGACTTGCTCATCGCCAGAACTTCTCACATACTTTGCTGCGGCATATTTTTCGTTTTGAAACTGCTTGATTTTCTCATCCGGAAAGGGTTCGATGTTTAAAAAATCGCAGATTTGCTGGAGGGCTGAACCTAAATCGTTGCTCAACTGCTCGAAGTTCAAGACGAGAATATTATTTTTGTCAAAATAAGTATAGTAATTTTCGAGTTGTTGCCCATACTTTCCCCGGTCTAGATAGTTATAAGGATATTTAGGGAGAGGTAATTCTGGATTAAATTCTTGTTCAATGGCTTGAGCAAAGGTTCTTTGATCAGCCCGTTCTCTCAAATGTTTCAGAGGTAGACTGGAATAGCTATGATACATCTGCCATGCTGAATAAGCGCGATCGACAGGATTTCTCAGGATGGCAATCATCTTAATATTGCCCAAGTCTTGCTTGATGAGCTTCGGGATATGCTTATAGTAGAGATAACTGGGGGAATCTTCAAAGGTTAGCTTATCCCCTTTCCGCAGCTTGGATGGGAAATGACCTACGTACCAGCCGAAGCCTTTACGATGGTTGCCAGGGTTGTCAAAGTAGTAGGTTTCTCGACTTTTATGGGTGACGAGGATTTGAGGATGCTGAATGAGATAGCGATACAGTGAAGTTGTTGCTGCTCTTTGCACTCCAATTACTAAAAAGTCCGGTTGAGACTTAATAATTGGATAGATGGGATAGACGACTTTTTTGATTGCTTGTTTTATCATTGAGTCATTCTTAGCCAGAGAAACTTTAACCGAACCAGTTTCACCAATTATAGCGCTCCCCTAACAGGGTATACAGCTTTTCATTAAAAGGAACAAAATAACGTTTCAGAAACTCTAGCTTTTCCTCATCGGCAGGATTTTTTTTAAATTTATACTTACCTTTATTATACTTTTCCTGCTGTAAACTTTGAAGTGTTCCCTGAGAAAATTGTTCTATTTCTAAAAAATCGCATACCTGATTTAGTACTATCCCTAAATCGGTACGGAACTGATCCATATTGAGAACTAAAATACTTTCTTTATCAAAATAGTTATAATAATTTTCTAAATTTTGTCCATATTTACCTCTACCCACATAATCATAACGAAAAGGGTATTTCGCATGATCGAAATTTGGGCTGAATTCTTCTTCAATCGCCTCTGCAAAAGTTCTTTTGTCATAAAATCGCCTTAAATGAGCATTATCAATATCGGCAAAACTATGAAACATCTGCCATGCTGAATAAGCACGAGAGACTGGTTCTCTCAATACGGCAATCATTTTAAGGTTTCCTAAATCTTTTTTAATCCGTTCAGGAACAAATTCGTAAGAAAGGTAGTTAGGTGAGGCATCACAGGTCAGTTTATCTCCTTTCCGAAGTTTAGAGGGAAAATGCCCTAAATACCAACCAAAGCCCAGATTGTAATGTTCGGGTCTATCAAAATAACGAACTTCTTTCCAGCCAATGTTGCCAAAGATTTGGGGATGTTGAGTTAGATAGTTATATAAGGAGGTAGTTCCAGCCTTCTGCTCTCCAATAATCAAAAAGTCAGGTCTGGACTTAATGATTGGATAGGTGATATCCTTGATCAATCGCTTTATCATTGATGAATTTCCATGTATAGTCAGGATAGCGGTGATTTTATTATTATATTCAGTATATAAGTAGTCGGACAAAAGAAAACGGTACTGTATTAAGTTCTGTAAACCGCCCTCAAACCCTTACTGTTCCCTGTTCCCTAATCTCAACCGTTAAGTTTAATTGTGTCCACCTACTTAGTATAAATACACGGAAGCGGCGATAGAGTGATGGAGTTGCATGGTGGTGAATGTACAATAGATAACTCTGGAAGCTCTTCGCCGCTGTTCGATAGTCCATATAATGAGACTAGCTGGTTTATTGGGAGCATCCCGTTTTGGAAAAAGCATTCCCCAAGGTCACGGCACTGCAATGGTTTCAGCGCATTTAAAACAGCTAACGTGCAAAACTGGGATGCTCCCGGTTTATTAACCTTTTTTCTTGGTCTTCTTCTGTTTGCGGGAATAGGCGCGTTTGAGCAAGGGGATAAATCCTAGTGCTGTACCTGTACCAAGTACAGTCAGGGGTTCAGGAACAGCAGTGGCTTGACTTCCATTGGTAATCACTCGTATTGGATCTAATCCCAGAGGACCTGCTGATATATAGAATGATAAAGTATTTCCGTCAAAACTAACCACATCAGTGAGTTCATCTCTTGTGTTATTTGTATCTAAACCCCTGCCATTTAAATTGTAGGTAGTATCTGCTAAACCCAGTAGGTTACTAGTGGATTTAAACTGAAATCTATGCCCTACAATACCTAAAATTTCGCTGTCAAACTCGATTGTACCCTCCCAGTAAGTACGCCCATCCCCTGGTGGATCGAAGAATAGAAAGTGACTATTGACAGAAGAACCAGTAGGAATCAGAACGTTCGGATCAATGTTTGCTTTTGACAGATCAAATCCATCCCATGCCATAACGTCCTCAGAGAGGGTAACATTCTGCTGTTCATTAAAAGATAAAACATTCTTACTTTCAAGCAAGTTCAATTGTACAGTTGAGGGAGCAGGATCAAGGACTGTGATATCCACGGGTTCGATAGGAAGTCCGCTCCTAGTCAGTAAATTAGCAGAACCTCCAACTATTGCTGCCTGAGCCTGGTTAGCTGCAAGTACAGTCAAGCTAACAGCAGCTAGCTGTAAACATTTTACTAGGGTATTCATTGTTGTTACCTGTGTCATCTTCGAGTCCTTTGACTTGATTCTTCTGTTAAATTGTCCCATTAAGTCGGGCGATGGATGTTCCCCAGTGGGGTCATTCCTGGCTCTGGTTGCCGTAACTCCCTGCTGACAGACAGGTTGTTGCAACAGCCAGAGTGTTACTTTATTTCTACAATTGTTGTACACCAATTTCCTCCGCCTAGGGGAAGAGCTTATGTTCAACGATAGCAAATCCAGCCAGATGGGAATATAAAGCTTGTGTAAAATATGTATATATTATGTATGAAGATTGTGTAAAGTTAACTTGATGAATAGGCTGAGCGCTAGAGTAAAGAGTTACCAAGAGCAACTTTGGCGATAAGTTGGGTACACAGATATCTTGCACCATTTTCAATTAGCCATTTGACCCCTCCCCTAAAAGCTATGCATTAGTCACATCTTTCTTAACAATTTTTTGGGAGAGGGGGTGGTAAGGGGTTTGGGGTGTTAGGTGTTTCGCCTTGTTGAGAGCGGTGCAAAATGTAAAGAACCTTTTTCTCCATACCTCTATTTAGGGTCTGCTGAATTAATCTGGAAGCTATACTATACAAGGGTTCCAATCCCTTTTTTCACCCAGAAAGTGCAAGGTTTTTACACCCTTGAGTTCAAAATCCTTGGATTTTGAACTCCGTGATCGCAGGATCTTCCCCTGGCAGGGGGTTGAAACTGTTGCCTGTTGCCTGTTGCCTGTTGCCTCTCGCCACCACAAGACTTATTCAGCAGCCCCTATTTAGGCTTGGAAAAAACCCCTGAAATCGGTTGTCCATCGCTCTTGGGAAGTTGCACATCCAGCAGAGAAGCAATTGTTGGTGCCAAGTCTATCAGCGATATAGGCTGTTTGAGTCGCTTGGGTTCAATGCATGATCCTAAAACACAGAAAAGCCCACCCGGTTTGTGATCTCCAGTCCGGCTATCCCAATAAACCTTGTCAATTTTCCCGATTTTGGCAGAGGAAACAGAAGCAATGGGCGCATTCCGGTTCCACTCAACTAAAATATCAGGATGACCCATGGGACGTTACGACCGGCTCGACTGAGAACATTCCAGAAGGGTTCCCAGGGAAACCCAAACGGTTTTATCTCATAAGTACCTGGTTGAATCTGCTGCGCCCAATAACGACCATGTTGAGCGGGTGAAACGCCACTTAAAAAAGTAGGCCAGTGGCAACCATTGATTCCGGGTGGGTCATGAGTGATTCCCCAAGCCCCTTTTTTCAGCAGAGATTGGAAAGTCGGCAGCAAACCCTCATCTGCCCACTGCAGGATTAGATCTCTGTCTGCTCCATCAATACCAATAAAAAGAATTTTTGCTGGAGTCATGGTAGTTAGGTATTTTTGCCGAATCGGCTTTAAAGACTATTATCTTAAATCTTATATTATTGCTGCTTCATTCTTCTGAAGAGCATCCAGAACCCCAGAGCTATACCAGAGCCAAGAATAGTGAGCGGTTCAGGTACGGAAGCTACGACTGGGCTTCCAGAGGTGATCACCCGAAATGGCTCGGTTCCTGAGCGAGCCTCTATAAAAAATGTTAATAGATTGTCTTCAAACGTCACGACATCACCCTGTTTTCGATCTAAACCAGCCGAAATTTGATAGTTAGTATTGTCCAAACCTACTAATTGGGTAGTCGGTTGATAGCGACCATTACTATAACCGCTAACTATACCAAGAATTGGTGCGTCAAATTGGATTTGACCCGACCATTCAAACTGTCAAGTTTCCGCCATCAAAATTATCAAAATTACCCAAGATTATCCCTTGCGGAGGTGGCTCAATAATTTTTAATTCCAAATTACCTGGAGGTTGATTGGGAGCATCCCATTTTGGAAACACTATTCCCAAAAGCAACGATATTTCAAGGGTTTCAGCCCCCTAAAAACAGCTAACGCGCCAAATTGGGATGCTCCCGGTTGATTTACATATCCTCCCTCAACGTTGCTTCTAATAATGGCTGCATCTGATGGGTGAGCAGCTAGCACGGTAGCGCTAAGAGCGGCTAAGGGTAAACCTTTAATGAGGGTATTGATTATTTTTGTTTGTGTCATCTTGGGCGATGCATCAATACCAATCCCTTGCTTGCTTCAACTACTTGGTTAAGTTATCGCGCTATCCATGACAGCTTCACTCCTTCCCAGGGGTAAAGGTTTCCCCTGCAACCGTTCCGGAATCGGCGCACCCATCAACTCTAGAATCGTTGGACCCAAATCCATGACATGACCTTCTGATAAACTCGACCCCGCCTCAATACCCGAACCCAACGCCATAATAAACCCTTCTGGACGATGACTCCCTCCCCGATAAGGCGGTAGAGGACCAAACCGCCCATACTCAGGACTATCCATCACATCCGTAGGATACTCTTCCTGCCATACCACAATCAAATCAGCATCCGGCAACTTCGGATCACGCTCATTCGGATAGTTCCTCGTCCGCACAATCCGCTTAACCATCGGTATCCCCTTACGGGCATCTTTGAGCGCATAAAGCTTCTCACACAACTCATCACACAGAGCATGATACTCCGACGGTGGCACAATCCCTTGCGGTTCTCGCCCCTGAAGATTAATCCTTACATACCCTTCAGCAAAACTGGGTAGGGCAAATGCCTTCATTGAGGGCCACAGGGGTTTATACCATTGAGCTGGATTCCACGGTACCACTCGCTCCCCTTGGCGTTTAAGTTGGAATGAGGAGATTAAATCCGGTTCCTGAGTCGAATCAAGCCAGGGTTCAATCAACTTAAACAGTCGAGACGGCGTTTCCCGCCGCAGAAAACGTCGAATGGGATTCGGATCGTACTTCGTTCCCCATAAATGCCGCTCCCACCAGTTCCATTTCATCTTGGTTAACAGGGGTGGCAAGGGATCTGAAGTTTTTGCGTAGCCAAGTCCCCATTTACCGGGAAAATTATAGCGATAAAGAAACTCAGGCAGATAGACAAAGCTGGGTAAATCAATCGTCGCGGCGCCCGTACCATGAGCAGAAAACAGAACAATATAAGCATCATCAGGCGCCTTACTCAAAATCTCCCCGATCGCACGATCCATTTCCTGGTAAACTGCCAGCAAGGGGTCATGGGAAACACGGGATCTTAGAGATTCATACAACGGATGATCCGGTTGACTCAAGTGCCAAAACAGATGACCCCCAGAATGTGGGTCGTTGAATACCGTCAAAAATAAGTCCCAGTTTTCCCGTTCTAACAAATCCTGGCAAATCGCCGATCGCCGTTCAATGCCAACCTTTAACCGTTCCTCAACCTGAAAGGTTTTCGGCAAATCCAGACACACCGAATAATCGTTGTGCAATGCTGGACTGGCGCCATGCTGATCAACCAATTCTTGATACAGGGATTTGGGTATTGAACCACTTTCGACTTGAGGAGAGTGCGCTCCCCAAGCACCAACCTGTACCCCATTAATCTTATCGGTCAGCCGCACCTGGGGAACGTCAAATGCGGCGACTCGATACTCCTCACCCAAGGCGTAAAAGGCAGGATATTCTTGAAAATCATACGCCGCGAGGGTTTCAAAGTTGTATGTTCCTTCCCGCAATCCCATGTGCGCCCAAAACCCCGTCTTTTGAGGTGGATTCCCGGTAGCAAAGGTTGTCCAGGCGGTTTCCACATTCGAGTCTCGGAAATTATCCAGACGCCCATAGATACCCTGCTGCCGCAGACGGCTAAGATTTTTTAGGTATCCTTGCGCCATCCACTTTTCCAGTAGGGACGGCTCAGCGGCATCTAGCCCGATGGCGATAACCGGATGCTTGCCCTTGACCATGAAGTTAGCCTCGGTTGAGTGCAATATTCTGTGTCTACAATTTAGCAGAAGATTGGAGATTGAGTAAATACTATAGTTTTGTGGCTGGCAACAGTGCTGTAACCACTGTGGAATAGGGTGTAGTGGCGTGGCACACCTTATTTGATGGATTAGAATTACGCCCAGAAACCGTACTGACTTTTCACGTCCTCTAGAAAAATCGATATCAAACCTAACCCCCCAGCTCCCTTCCCTCGCAGGGAAGGGGGAGAATTCAAAGCCTCTCTCCTTGCAGGAGAGAGGTTTGGAGAGAGGTTTTCCAGATCCCGTGAAAAGTAAGGGAAACCTTAGGGGCGCAAAGCTTTGCGCCCGATTCAATGGTAAAATCTCTTCCACAATTTTAGCTGTGTCATGCCAGTAGTAACCCCAAAAGCCTTGATATACGGTGCGTTACGCTTCGCTAACGCACCCTACGGGTTGACACCGTACCCTTTCTAATCCAGTCCGCGCAGGCGGACTTGGTTTGTGTAGCAGCGACTTCGAGTCGCCAGGGCTTCTCAATCCAGCATATCTCCAATGATCTGAGACATTCTTTCCCCCCACTTATCCCAATTCAAACGCTGATCATATTCCCGCCGACAAGAATGAACCAACTGCTCATAGCGATTCGGTTCTGAAACGATATCCGCAATTAAACGAGCATACTCCGCTCCTGACGCCGAAAGCGATAACATATAACCATTTTCCCCCGACTTGACAATCGTTGGAATACCACCCACATCCGTGGTCAACACGGGTAAACCAAACGCATTGGCTTCACAAATCACAATGGGTGAACATTCTGCACGAGTAGGGAAAACAAAAAAATGTGACTTCAGAAACAACTCATTCAGTTTTTGTCGCTGCTGGGGTACATTTTTATTTAAATAAGGAATCACCGTCAATTTTTCATGCTTAACCGGCGGCACCGTTCCCACAACCACTAGCTCCGCCTCTACCCCTCGCTGAAGTAAAGCCACTAGGGTTTCAAAGGCAATAGTTCCCCCCTTCCTCTGCCAATCTTTGCCCACAAATAACAACTGACAGGGTGAACCCAGTTTTCGGGATAGGGCTTGCTCCGCTGAAGGCGGGTCATCTAAATTTGCACCAAAGGGAATTACCTCAACCTTAGCCGCATCCGCCTGGTAATCTTCTATAGCTGAATAAGCTGCCCACTCGGAGGAATAAACTAATTTACTGACTTTTGAGAGGGTTATCCTTTCTAGCCGTTCTTTCCATTCTATTTCTTGATTATCTAAATTTAAAGAATAATATTTTTGATATAGTTTTAAGGTAGTATCTGAACAATAAACAATTGGCAAATTGGTTTGAAAGAAACTTAATTCTTCTGAAGCAACGGGAGCAAATAGGACATCACAAGTTCGTTGAATAAGCTGCTTTTGTACCTCATAAGCAAATTTAGTATACTCAACCAGATAATCTGGGGAACCTATTTTCCGAGACGTCTTATTTTTCATTACCCGATGCCAAATTTGCCGCCAGCGATAAGGGGTTTGGGGATTTCCTAACTCCACCACCTGAAGGTCGGTTGCTTTTAATGCTCTATACATCGAGTTGAGGGTACCCGAAAAGGCATTTCTATCTAAGTAATTACGAGACGATAAAAATCCAACTCGATAGCTTGGCATTGTTGACCTACCTGAATAGTTTCCGAGAAATTATATTTTTTTGCCCAAAGTATAACGTAATTTAGTAGAATATCGCTTCACGTAAACCTTCTTCCTTCTTAAAGACTGGGTAAGCTCCTCTGACCCGAGTTTTCAGCCGTTCAAGGCGACTGGTTGTCCCACCACTGAGACATCAAGCTGCTATCCAGAATGCGCTGGACTAACTCGATCTGCTCTGGCTCTAACTTCTTATACCATGCCGTCGCGATCGCGTTAGAACTTGATGCACTTTCAGCTATCTCCGCTTCGATGTCCTTTGTCCAGGGTAGATGACATTTCTCATAAACATGCTTCGCCACCTCAATAGGATTAGCAACCAAGTCCTCGTAGACAAGCTGCACATAGTTGGGACGTCCCTCACCTGTAGTATGAATGGTTTCGCTAGCATAGCGCCAATACCACAACTCCGATTCCTCGACAGACATGGCGTCTATCTCACCAAACCGTTCAGCCCATTCGGGTTCATGTTTAACAATTTCCCTGAGGCGTTCCCGGTTATCCTGCTTAACCACCGTAATATCCTGATCTGCCCAATAGCGACGACTCATCGAATTCAAAAATCCGCCCGGATGTCGGACAATATGAATCACTAGAACATCAGGACGGTTGCGTAAAACCCAATCCGCCCAGGCTGGTGCCATGTTAATTTTTAAAACAGTCAAAGCCTGCTTCAGGGCATCCGGGTGAGCAAACCACCACGGTACTAACCATTCCGGTTGTCCTAACCGAGGAAATACAGAGGAAAGGAACTGACGTCCCCCACGTTTACCCAGAATCAAACCACCGCCTAACCGACGCACAGGTTCATAGATATGGGACTTCCGACGAGTGCCAATTCTGTCGCGATCGCCCATACTTAAGCTAGCGGAGGCAACGGCTTGATCCCACTCCGATGGGAAAGAATCATCAAGGGGGTGTCGGACAGTAGGCGAGGGAAGTTGGGCGAGAGAGGAGTCCTTTAACTTATCCAGTTCATTGCGACAATGAGTATGGGGGCTTAGGTCGAGGAGGTCGAGCAACCAGTTTGTTCCAGAACGCCCTTGTCCGACAATTAAAATATAGTTTGATTCCATCGCCTTGTGTTTCATGTTTTTATAGCTGATTAGGGCTTAAGCAGACCTAAACCGGAGTGGTGTAAAACAATTTACCATCTTGCCGCCCCAGATACTCTTTAGCTACTTTTTGATTTGATTCTTCAAATTCCTTAAGGAGATTAATTCGCTCTTGAGTTGACATTAATTCATTGCTGATTAAAAAGTCAGGCAATTTTCCTATTAGCCTTGAAATTGGATTCTCAGATATTAAAAATCTATAGTATAGTCCAGTCACCTTTTTCTTTTCTATAGACATCATACCTATTGTTATATTATTCAACAAGCGGATGATTTTTATTTTTTTTATAGATGGCGAAATATTACTGGACTGACCTTTCTTAAACTCTAATTTATTGGTATCTAGGTTTATAGACTGCAAGAAATTATTAAGCAATCCCTCTGATAACTGCTCTTTTTCATACACTCTAACAATTATATTCTCCTTGCCAAATGCCTGTTTCCACGGCTCTAAAATTTGATAATAATCAGCATAAGCTTTATTATCTAAAATATGCTTTTTAACACTATCCCAATGGTGAGCTGTTTTTATGGCTTGACAGTACAAAGAGCTAAAATACTCATCCTGCCTTCTTAGATAAACGATTATTTTCGGGCAGAATTCCGACATATAATCTCTCAGTTTACTAACATCATCAAAGTATAATCGACTAAAGTTTTCTGAACTGATTACAGCTTTGTCAGGCTTTTCAGACTTAATTTCTTTGAGCAGATATTCCCATGCATCAAAATTGAGACCCCAAGGTTTATCTTTACCCTTATTTTGAAGCAAATCATGGTGACTCACTGGGGATGATGGGTATAAAACACGTTTTGATAAAAGGTTTTGCCTATTTCTTGACAAGAATTTCTGTATAGTTGTTGTTCCCGTTTTGTGGGTGCCAATGTGAAGATAAATTGTAGTCATATTGATTATGCTTAAGGATAACTTAGTAGGACATCCAGTTTCTAGTACCTTGGCTAAATTTAAATACCACGCTTTCCTAATCGTTTAAATCGTCAAACCTTAGACAATACCGCCTAAATAATTGGCTCTAAAGTGGAGTAAAACAGTTGACCGCTTTCTCGTTCAAGATACTCCTGGGCTACTCGGCGATTGGATTCTGCAAATTCCTGCAAAAGGTTAATTCTATCTTGAACTGAAATTAACTCATCGCTGATTATTGAATTAGGTATTTTCAAGATTAAGTTTGATACTGAATTATCAGTGGATAAAACGTCATGGTATAAGCTGACCATTTTCCTTTTTAGGCGCTTCTGAATAGCCGTATTACCTCCATTGATTTTATTCAAACGTTGCATTATCTTTGTCGCTTTTCTGCTTTGGGAAACATTAGAAGAAAGAGAAAAAGAATTGTACTTCATTTGACTTGCCTCTAGAGGGAAATCAATCGAATTTAGAAAATCATTGATTAATCCATTTTTAAATTGGCTTTTTTCATAGACTCTAATGATTAAATTTTCTTGACCAAAGTATTGACGCCACATTTGAAGTAAATTGTAATAATCTCCGTAAGGCTTGTTTTCTTTAATAAACTCCTGAAGGGTACAGCTTTCTAAACCCATCTTTACTTTTTCACAATAAAGAGATGTCAAATAGTCATCTTGCTTTCTGAGATAAATGACAATTTTAGTTTCATACTCGGATAGATAATTTTTTAAGTTAGAAATTTTCTCCGACTCTAATATTAGAGTAAAATATTCGGCGCTGATAATAACATTTTCACTACCAAGCGTCTTAATTTCTTGCTGAACATCCTCCCAGACAGAGGAAGGCAAAATGCCTGTTTCTTCTTGGGTTAATTCATGGGCTAGCTTGTGGTGACCCACACGGATTTGCGGGAAAGAACTAGCATTAGGTCTACCGGTGAGGGGATATAAAAAACCTTTATCCAATAAATTGTCCCTGTTGTCTAGTAAAAAACTTTGTATAGAACTTGTCCCTGTTTTTGGCAAACCAATGTGTAAATAAATTGTAGTCATATTAGATATAAAAGGGTGTCAAGCACGATAGGATTGGGATGGGTTTTCCCTTATTTAGGGCTAAACCCTCTAGTTTCCCCGACAAATGCTGCGTCCTCCGATAGGGATTTTCTGTTTTTTTACATCAATTACCGCTTTCGCAACCACCTCTAAGAAGTTTTGTCCCCAAGTGTGAGATTCTTGGCGGACGCTGACAATGTTCTGATGTAGGTTATCATAGCTTTCTAGCAACTCTTGCTTGGCTTGCATGAAGGAATCCACTGATAAATCCTTCAGCCGAACAAAACACCCTGGAAATCTGCGTTCTGCTGTGGTGAAATCGCCCAAGTAAATTGCGGGAATTCCCGCGATAATACTATCCGCTAGTTTTTGGGTGACGTAGCCGGGACAAAGTGCATCCTCAGCAACGAGGGAGTAGTGATATTTTTTTTCTATTTCCCGTTGTGATAAAACCTCTCTCCCTTCCACTAGATCTATATATCCACTATTGGCTAATTCTCGACAAAGCGAATTAACCTTAGGGATTAGTCCCCTTGTGTCATTTTGAGCATTTCTAAACGCGACTCCTCGTGCAGAATTCTCGGTCAAACTTAAAGAATCTACAAGGGATTCCGAAGCTTT
This sequence comes from Coleofasciculus chthonoplastes PCC 7420, assembly GCF_000155555.1. Taxonomy (GTDB): domain Bacteria; phylum Cyanobacteriota; class Cyanobacteriia; order Cyanobacteriales; family Coleofasciculaceae; genus Coleofasciculus; species Coleofasciculus chthonoplastes_A. The sequence continues at coordinate 95,427 of NZ_DS989868.1, read as the reverse complement.
TTTTTCGCTCACTGATTTTTCGTAGAAAAAAGGAATATCATAGTGGAAAATGTGATCAGCTTGGAAGGAGCGATTCCAGGTTAAAACCGCTAGCCATCGTTTACTCGAAAGAGCCTTCAACTTCTTATATCCTCCAACCAGAGGAGATTGATTGAAGATAAGCAGGCAAGGGACTTGTTCGGGTAGGGAAAGACATTCTTTATACGAGCTTTTGTCTATATTCCAGAATACAGCAATATCAGTTTGCTCGAAAGAAAGTTGCTGACGAGTTAGAACATGAAACCCTAAGTCTTGCCATCGGGATTTTAATTGATTGAGGGGAGATAATTCCTTTTGATGAGCCAGGTAGGTTTCGCTCTTACTATCTAAATCATCTTGATTCGCTAAAGAACAAACAGTCAAGACTATCTTCATGGAGTTAATCTCCTTATCTTGGAAAAGACTTGATTAAAAACTACTGACCAGACTTGGGGCGCATATAGCCATAAATAGCCTATCGTCTTTACCCGACCCGGACAGTTGCGCCACGTTAAGCTAGCTAAGAGGACGCGCAGAATATGCAAAACAGCCTGGAAGAAATTAGGTTTATTTCTATCCCAAATTTGATAAACTGTTTCCACGGCACGGGATATAAATTGAGAATCTGAACTATGTAATCCTTGAATCAAATAGTAGCTGGTATTGTCTGTCACTATAGTGGATCTGACTTGAGCGCCTTGTGCGCTAACTTGTCCTGGATGTCTCCTAATCTTAACGCTGGGTTGTAAGCTTTGCCACAATCGATCAATTCCGGGGTGAACCGCGACAAAGTCATCCAAGCGCCAGCCTGTGGAAAACATCTTCATCATTGGCTGACAGCGCTTTAAACTGGATGCTGATGTAATTAGACCCGATAATTGGATGGTTAAGCGACTATCCATATCCATACGGATATAGTCAGACGCCTTAATTCCTTCAGGAAACGTCGATAGATGTTGGGTTACGATGGAATAGAAGTCAGCGGTTTCATGCCATTCATGAGACCCGACGATTGATAGGTTTTGATCAGCATGATTCCGTAACAGTTCCAAGGCTTCTACTACTCCCGCTTCCAGCAGCCAATCATCAGCACATAGGAAAAAAATGTAATCGGTGTAAATATGGTCAAGCAGGGAGACAATATGGGCGGTGATGGTGGGGAGGAGTTGGGGTTGAACGATAACCTCTAGGTTATCCGGTTTATCGGCTTCAACCACCTGCAAGTCTTGCTGTTGTAACTCACTATAATTAAAACTAACCAGGATGCGATCAAACTTATGTGCCAGTGGGGTGACACTCTGCCAGCACTCTTGCCAGTACGCACCCCCTTTATACACGGGAATCAGCAGCGTCACTGTGGGCTGAATGCCAATAGCGTGTTGGGTTGGACGTTGAATGTCAAGCTGAGTGGTCATGCTTATGAGTTGAAAGAATAGGGAATGGTGTCAGCGGGGTCGTATAATTCATCTGAGTAGGCGACTAAGAGCATCGGCTCCTGGCTATCTGGGGGATTGCGAAAGATATGGGCAATACCGGGCGGAACCACGAGGGTGACGGGTTCAGTAGCAGTTAAGGTCATCTGTCGTTGTTCATGGGTAGAGGTATCGGCTAAACTGACCAAGGCGCTACCTTGAACCACGGTAAACCATTCATGGGCTTTGATGTGGTAATGACCGCCCCGGTTTTGACCGGGTACAGCCAGAGTGAGGTAAACTTCGCCGGTGTGATGGGGGAGTCCTTCTTCTTTGCCGTCGATGACTTTGAGGAACCAACCTCGGTCGTCACGTCTCAATGTTCTGGGGATTAAGGTAACTTGGTCTAGTTTATTCACAGTTGTTCCTCTACCATTTCCGCTAGTCCTTGTTGGAGGGAGGTTGGGGGTAACCAATTGAGATGGTCTTGGAGTTGGCTGATATCTGCAGTATAGTTCATCAGTTCATTGGGTCGGTAGGGTTTAGCCCCAAATCGCAGGTCAGTGGTGATATGATAGCGGCTGAGTTCATCGGCAATTGCTTGGATAAAATCCCGTAGGGTAATGGTTTGACCAGACGCCACATTTAATACCCGAAGTTGCTGGTTATCCGGGGGAATTGCTAATGCCCGCCAAAAGGCTTGGGCAACATCTTTGACATAAGTATAATCGCGACGTTGTTCGCCAGCGGTGATTTCTACAGGTTGACCCCGTTGGGCTTGAGCGATGATATAAGGGGTGAGGCGGGGTTCTTTCTCCCCTGGACCATAGATACTGAATAAGCGCAGGATGGTAATCGGTAACTGAGTGGCGTAGAGTTGGGCGAGGAGGGTTGAGGCGGCTTTGGATACGCCATAGGCGGAGGGAGGGGCGATGGGGTCAGTTTCTTTGAGGGGGCGATTTTGCGGGGCGTATTCAAATCCTGACCCGGCGATGACGATTGATGGCTGTAACTTTAGGGATGTAACGGTTTCTAGCAAGACGCCTAAACCGACGGTGTTGACTCGGAGTAAATCGGGGGCTTTACCAGTACCATAGGCTACACCGCCTGCGGCTAAGTGGATGATACCATCGGGGCGAAGATTGGTGATAATTTCGGCGATGCGGTTGTCGTCGGTTAAATTTCCTGTCCAGGAGGTGATTCCCAGTTTGTCGATTGAGTGACGGGATAGAGTGTGAATGTCCACGCCAGCCGCTTGACCCATTTCGACAACATGGCGACCAATGAAACCGCTGGCGCCCGTGACTAATACGCGACGGTCTTTTAATTGATTCAGGTAACTCATGACCGTTATTATATCCGAGATGCGGCACGCTTACAGGTGTCCTCTCATGTCGGTTCTACCCTACAAGGGTAATCAATCTGGCTTAGGTGGGTCACGCTACTACTGCTGTGACATATAGCACTACGAGGGTACGTTAGCACATCAGTTAATCTGACTCTTCACGCCATCTAGAAAAATCGATATCAAACCTAACCCCCCAGCCTCCTTCCCACCCCTCTCGTTCCCCCCTGCGATGGGGGAGGACAGAAGATGCTTCGCTTTTTTTGCACGGAAGGGGGAGAATTCAAAGCCTCTCTCCTTGCAGGAGAGAGGTTTGGAGAGAGGTTTTCCAGATCCGGTGTAAGATCAGTTAATCCCAACAGGGAACGGGGAACAGGGAACATTAGAAAACTTCCTAACCTGTCTTGGTAAGGCTATAGATAGTATGAAATGGGGGGTAAAATTTTATGGTAGAATAGGGCGCACGTCTGTGCGCCCTTACAAGGTTTCGGCGGTATCTCTCTACGGTTGTCAACGAGTGACAGAGGATGTCAGTTCCGGATGTGGCATTAAAAACCGCCGATACCAATCGATGGTTTCCTTTAAGGCTTCATCTAAGGAGTATTCAGGTTCCCAGTTTAACAGTCGCCGTGCCTTTTGTGCCGAAAGATATTGATGGATAATTTCATTCTTGACTTGGTTGAGAATCAATGGCTCTAAGTCTTTTCTATCCATAAGCCCGATAATCTTCTCAACCAGCTCTAGCACTGTGATTTGCAGTTCATTGCTAAAATTGAACGCCTCTCCCCAAATCTCCTGGCGTTCCATCTGTTCGGCGAGATGTAAATAGGCTAATACCCCATCCTTCACATAGAAATAATCCCGAATATAGCTACCATCACTGCGAATAATCGGGCGTTCCCCCCGTAAAATTGAGCGAATCGTGCCAGGGACAATTCGGTTAAAATTGAGATCACCGCCACCGTAGAAGTTACCGCAGCGGGTGACACATACAGGTAATTTGTAGCTGACAAAGTAGGTGCGGCAAATTAAATCCGCACAACTTTTGGATACATCATAGGGATGTTCTCCCTGAAGGGGGGTAGTTTCGTCATAAGGTAAAATTTCTTGGTCGCCGTAGGCTTTATCACTAGAGGCGACGACTATACGACTGACTCCCCCCACGCGGCGACAGGCTTCTAGGAGGTTCCAAGTCCCCTTGATATTGGCTTCAAAGGTACCCAGAGGTTCTCGGTTGGCGACGCCGACGATGGTTTGGGCGGCCAAATGGAAGACGGTATCGATTTCGTACTCACTCAGGGTTCGTTCTAAGGTGGCGATATCTTCCACCCGCCCGTAGACCGTGACTATTTTTTTGGATAATCCTTCTGTAAATAAGCGAGACTGGGGCACCCAATCTCGCACTAAGCCGACCACATTTGCCCCTCGATTGACCAATTCTTGCGTCATCCAGCTTCCCAGGAGTCCGGTACAGCCGGTGACGAAAACCGAACGGTCTTGCCAAAATGAGTCCATTACCATACTTTCCACAGGGCTTTGCCAGAATTATACAGTTTATTCAATAGTTCCAGTTCGCGATAGGTATCCATACATTGCCAGAAACTCTCATGCTTGTAGACCGCCAGTTCTCCTTTGGCGGCTAAGGCTTTTAAAGGGTCTGACTCAAAGATGGTCTCGTTTCCCTCAATTAACTCTAACACCTGGCGGTGCAAGACAAAATAACCACCGTTAATCCAACCAGCACTGGTTTGGGGTTTTTCCTGGAAGAAGGTGACTAGGTTGTTTTCAATACTCATTTCCCCAAATCGGGAGGCGGGGTGAACGACGGTCATTGTGGCTAGTTTGCCGTGGCTACGATGGAACTCAAGCAGGTCTTTTATGTTAACATTACAGACACCATCGCCGTAAGTCGCCATAAATAGGTCACTCCCAATTTGATCCAGGTAGGGGGCGAGGCGTTTTAAACGTCCGCCGGTCATGGTTTCTTGCCCGGTGTCGATTAACCAAATCCGCCAGTTTTCTTCCGGATGACTGGAGTTGAGTCGGGTGACGCGCTTGTTTCCTAATTCTAGCATCACGTCGTTGTGATTCCAGTCGTAGTTGAAGAAGTATTCGCGGATTAGGTTGCCTTTATAGCCCAAACAGAGGAGGAAGTCGGTGAAGCCATAGTGGGCGTAGGTTTTCATGATATGCCAGATCATCGGGCGATCGCCAACCCTGACCATGGGTTTGGGTCGAAATTCGGTTTCTTCTTTGAGGCGGGTGCCTTTGCCACCACATAGGATGGCGACGGGGATAGTGTTCATTTTCTTGATCTCCTCCTCTTGAAATTTAAAAATAGAAAAAATTAGTACCTTTACTTCAGACGGATTCTCTCTATATCATTGAGTTTTTGTCTAACTCGCTTTTGCCATGGATTTATGTTGAAACGGCGCGACAAGTAATCTGAGAGAAACAGGGCTATTCCATAACGCTGAACACGAACCTGTACACGCGCCCACCAATCTTGTAACTTGAGTTGTCGTTCCATTGCAGGGGTAACATTCAGCGGTGGCAAACCGCTGAGTTCATACCCACGCTCTACCAGCCTATTCGCAATTCGTGATTCAATCAATTGAATTTCCGCATTAGACAATTTGCGTCGCCATTGTCCAACTAAACTTGGATCTGGCAAATCATAGGTCGTTGTTTGAGCATAACTCAACATTGCCTCGTCGTAAGGGACACCAATAAAATTACACAGTTGTGTCAGGGTCTCAATGGGTTTTTCAATTAAAGTTTCATAGGTTACCTCAATTTGCCTTTCCGGTGGAATGCTCTGACTAAGCTTGTCCCATAAAAACTCTGCTTCTATCCAACGTTCTACACCAGAATAGACATTCCCTGCCCAGCCCATTCCGATACAAGAACGAGCGACATCTCTGCCATCACGAATCAGATGGATGAAACGGGCATCTGGAAAAATACTCAGCAATCGATCAAAGTGGTGGTGAACCGTCGCACCAACAAGCTTTTTGCCCACCTGCTCCCGTTTTTGTACTAAAAAACTATGGCAAAGTTGCAGATAGCTCAAACTGCGATCAATGGTAAAACCAGTATCCTGAAAGATGCGATGAGTTTCTAACCATTTGTAATAGTCTTCCAGTGACGGGAAGTTACCCTCATCCGATACTTTATCAACAGCATATTCAAATTCATAACACCAAGCAATTTTAGGATGGTGATCGAGCATTAACCTGAGAACTGTAGTTCCAGAACGTTCTGCACCAACGAGAAAGATTGGTTCGGTAACTAACTGACTATTGGCTTTCATCTATCTATAGAGTTTTATTGCAAGACACTAATTCCAGAAGTTTATCAATTAATTATGCTGGTGTTGTCGCTTCTGAGCTAAGGAATGCCGAGTTACGGCGGCGCGATTGCTTTTGACTTGCTTAATCCGTGTTTCTTTGATTACTAGCCCTGCTAGTGAGCCAGAGGCAAGAATATAGGTGGGAGTGGGGTGTGCATTCAGCAGACAATCAGCCATAAACAACAGTACCACCACTGCCACAGCCGCCGCCGGTGCCACTTGGGGATGAAACCAGGTTGTGGCAGGATAACATAACCACCAAAAGCTGAAAACCGGGAGTAGCATCGCCAGGTATATACTCAACAAACCAACCACACCATGACTGGCAAAGGTTAGTATCCAAAAACTGTCTGCTGCACTGTATGTTTTATTGGAATCATCGTCTTCTGCCGTCCATCCCCATCCTCCCCAACCAAACAATATCTTCTGCCGTGCCATATCACCGATGATCTCTTCCTGATTAAATCTCGCTCCTAAAGAGCCAGCTCGCTCTTCACCTGTCACTTGGGCGACAGCATCAATAATTCCATCCTTTCTTTCGCCCGTAAATTCTCCAGTAACGCCCCCATAGAGGTAGGAAAATACAATGACAATTGTCAGGACGAAGGGAAGAGCGGTACGAAACCATTTAGCTACAAACAGGATAATTAGCCCCAAAGCCATCAGCGCCCACGCCCCCGTCGATTTAGCCAACACAAAGGTAATGCACAACACCGACACTAGCCAACTCACGGGAATACCCCACAGTTTTTTTAGCACTCCAGATTGCCATAACCAGATTCCTATCAACGAGGCTGCCATCATCCAAATTCCCACCTGAAGCCCATGTCGCATAAACACTTGCGGTCTAAATCCCCCGTACCGAACAGTTTGGACAAAACTATGGGGAAAATAGCCGTAAACCATTACGTGTAACCGAGGACTCATCCGGATTTCATATAAACACAATGGCGTATAAATTAATCCACCGATAAAAATCCCAATTGCCAACAAGCGCAACCCAACCAAATCGTTCAGATAAATTCGACCAAGAAAATAAGGCACTCCCCATTGCATTGTTGTACCTAGAACAGCTGACATCCCATCATAGGCACCCAACCCACTGGTGATTGATGAAGCCAATTGACATAGACACCAAATCACCATAGGTATGTCAATCCAACTAAATTTAAATGACCGGAAACGTCCCACATCAAAGACAAATGTAGCAAGTAAAATACTATAAGAAACGGCTGATACGCGGTCATAGTCGGGCAACCCAGAAAAATAAAATCCGGCTTTTTGGGGTAAAAACAGCCATGCGCCAATAAAGCCGATAATCACTGCCTTCTGCGCCGGAAACCGCACAAACAGAAATAAGACAACGGGTATCCAGGCGAGCATGGCGAGTTGGGCTTGCGGAGTCATTGGTGTTTCTTTGTACCTACATAAATGGAGTTTCTCTGGTTAAGATTTCTGACTCAGATGATTTCGCACATCTATCAAAATTGGCGGAATCAGTTTCTTGACAAAGGTCTTAACTTTAGTCCCTGAGGATTGGTTGGAGGTGAATTTTTCGTCGGGTCGAGTTTTAAACAGGGTGGAATGACCTACAGTAGAAATTTCTTCGGCGGGTCGCCCATTGCTGTAGTAATATAGCGCCAGTGACTTGCGCGTGCGTCCCTCTGGACAGGTTAATGGCTCAGGATGTCCGTGATAGGAAAAATCGGTGGTACTGAATATGACACAGCGATTAAAAATAGGCAGGATCTTCTTTTCGCACCGCGTCATATCCCGATCCCACAGTTCCAGATGACCGCCATAGTCTTCGTGCCAGTCTTTATTTAAGTATAGGAGTAGATTTAAACGACGGTCGAGGCTGAGGCGGGTATGCTGATTAAAATCAACGTGCATTTTCAGATACCCACCGGGTTCAATTTGATGCAGTCCCCCACCCACGAAGTGAGGATCAGGAATAATCCCCTCAATACTGGTCAATTGTTCTAAAAAGTTAATAAATGTGGAACCGTTCAGTTGATATAAAAGCGAGCGAGTCGCTTCTCCCATCTGTAACTCTGAAGTGGATGCCAGTTTTTTCTCCGCTGGGGCATCAAATTTTTGCCAATCAATTGAACCCGGTTGAGGAAATTCGCTGAGAATGTTATCCAAGACAAACTCTGGCAAAAAGTTATCAATAACAATATGAGGAAATGGCTGGGCTTGAGCGTATGATTCTCTATACTTAGTTGCTAAATCATTTAAGTAGTCTGGATCAATACAAAACAGTGCCGTTGAATTCATAGTGCATCTCCTGGAGTTAGTTATCGTTGATACTTCGAGTGAATTTTCCTCACCCTACTTTGACTTTGGCTCAACTTGTCCCTAGATGTTCCCCCTAGATAAGTTTATCCCTCCAAAACCACTTCCTGATAACTTCCCGACTTAACTACCCTTCCCTTATCTAACATATAAACGCGATCGCAGTTTTCCACCGTAGACAGCCGATGAGCAATCACAATTAGGGTTTTCGTCCCCGCTAAGGAGTTAATTGCCTCCGTCACCCGACTCTCTGTTTCATTATCCAATGCCGCCGTTGCTTCGTCCAGCACCAAAATCTCCCGTTCATGATAAATCGCCCTCGCAATACCAATCCGTTGGCGTTGTCCCCCCGATAAACGTACCCCCCGTTCACCAACTTCTGTCTTTATCCCATCTGGCAATTGCTCAACCAATTCCTCAAGCTGTGCTGCTTTAATTGCCTTGTACAGTCGTCCCTGATCAATCTGGTTATCGGGAACACCAAAGGCAATATTCCGTTCGATTGTATCATCGGTCAGAAAAATCGATTGGGGAATATACCCGACAAGATTTTGCCAAGAGCGTAGATTGTCATAAATTGATACACCATCGACTTTAATATCTCCACTCTCTAGCTCCAAGAGTCCTAGTATTACGTCCACTAACGTCGTCTTTCCCGCTCCCGATTTACCAATTAAGGCAATGGATTCTCCTTTCTTAATTTTAAAAGAAATCTGGTCAAGCGAGGGTTCTGAAGCCTCTGGGTAACTATAGGTCACATTTAGCAGCTCAATTTGATTGGCGAAACTCAGAGGTTTTCCGTATTGATTTCCCGGTTTAACTGCCACTTTTGCTGTTGAATTGCTTAAACTCTCTAAACGATTGTGAACCTCTCGTTTCTCTATTTCCTTTAGATCCAAGTAGAGCATATCCAGCGCATGGCTAGAGGTTCGCATCTTCGCCATTGAACTAATGAACTGACTTGATGCTGGAATTAAACGCACTGCAGCCACAGCAAACACTCCCATCACAGCGGTCAAATCTTGCTCACTTTCAGTGAAGAAGATGTGAAACAGAGAAACAAAGAGGACGACAAATACGATTAAACTGGTTTTAATAAAAATGTTCGGTAATATACTTGCTGCTTGCGATAAAGTAGCCGCCCTGGCATATTGACGAGCTTGTCTGTCGATTTGATTCTCAAAATACACTTCACACCCGATGACTCTGGTCTCTTTCAAGCCACCGAGACCATGATTGATCGTGCGAATCATTTCTCGCTGAGTTTCCGATTGAGTTCTTCCCCACCGTTTAAATCTATGTCCTAATTTATTGAACAGTAAAAATGTCGGGACTAGAATCCCCAAAATCATCACCAGGAGAAGGGAGCTGCTATAAGCCATTAAACCTATTAAAGCGCCAACTACAATGCCGTTTGTCATAAAAAGGAGTAGGGCTAACAAACATCCCTGAGTAAACACATTGGTTTCGCTAATAATATTTTTGATGATGTTCGCTGTATTTTGTTTTAAGTAAAATGTATAGGGGGCATCTAAATAAGCTTTGAGTAATCGAGATATCAATCGACTTTTTTGTTGATGTGTGTATCTATAGATATAGGTTTGAGAAATGAAATATAATAGGGATTGAATACAAAAAATCGCAATAATTATAAATCCGACGATGGGAATAAATTGCTGAGGCGATTCAAATCCTGACCTTCGATAAGCCCAGTCAAGTACGGTAATACTCTGAATTGATTCTGGGTTAGACGCTAGGCTGATGAATGGTCCGACTAAGCCAATACCAAAGGCTTCGAGAATCGAGGTGAAGATAAATATTAGTAAGAGGAAGATAAGACTTTTCCGGCTTCCCGTTAGGACGTATAAAACTTTGGAAAGATAGTCAACCATCTGGATAAGTATTTATTTATGATTGTAGAGCCTGTTTACCTGAATTGATGGGTATGGGGAAGGGCGCACGTCGGTGCGCCCCTACGGATGACTTTTGTTGATGAACGGGATTTGCTTTGAGCAGTAATACTACACATAGAATATTGAAAGTGGGTTTGATTATGACCACACTGTTGGCTGTATGGTGAAAGGCTTTAGCTCAATTCACTAACGGTTAGGTAGGGTAGTCTGTCTATTCTATACTCTTCCAATTTTAGAGGATAAATAGCTCAACTGTTAACCCTTGACTCCTAAAAAATACTTTTTGTCACAGAGGGTTGAGGAGAGGGCGACCCGAATTTATTAAGGGAGCGGCGTAAAAATAAAGTACCAGTGAGGAAAGCTGAAATTCATGAACTCAGCCAAGTCTCCTTGGTACATTATTAAGTCGCAAGTCCCTAAGTTGCTGAAGTTGTTAATTGGTGCAAGCGGGTCGCCCCTACAGGGTCACCTCAGGTGTTGTTAGGCGACTAAGGTGATCAAACCAATTCGATTTGCGAATCATCCCCAATCATAAACCGCAACGCTTTGGGACGCCGTGGCGCTACACTTAACTGCGCCCGTTGTCCAATTACACTATCCACTATCCGCTGCTGCACACCAATTACCTTCGCCCCCTGTAAAATAACACTATGCTCTAAATCTGTATCAACCAGCGTAACCTGGTCAGCTACACTACTGTAAGGTCCGATAAAACAATTTTCTAAATGACAATTGCTACCAATCGTCACGGGTCCGCGAATTGTACAGTTGACCACCTGGGAACCCTGACCAATCTTGACCCGCCCAATCACTTGGCTATTTTCATCTACCTTACCCTGAACATCGGTTTCCAAGAGGGTATCCAAAATAACCCGATTGGCTTCCAATAGGTCATCTTTTTTCCCCGTATCCAGCCACCACCCCTGTAACTGAAAGGATTCCACTTTTTTCGGTTGGTCAATCAGATATTGAATCGCATCGGTAATTTCCAACTCCCCTCTAGCTGAAGGTTGGATATTCGCGATCGCGTTATGGACTGTGTTAGAAAATAGATAAATCCCCACCAGTGCTAGATTCGAGGGGGGAACCTTGGGCTTTTCTACCAACTGCAAGACTCGCCCTTCCTCATCCACCTTAGCTACGCCAAAGGCGGTGGGATTAGGGACAGTACAAAGCAGGGTTAAAGCATCTAGGTTTCTTTCTTGAAATCGTTGGATAAATAAGCTTAAGTCACTTTGTACCAGGTTATCACCCAGATACATGAGAAAGGGTGAATCCCCTAGAAACGGTTGAGCAATCTTGACCGCATGGGCTAATCCGGCTGGTTGATCTTGCCGGATATAAGTAATTTTAGCCCCAAAGCGATCGCCTGTTCCGGTTTTGGTCTTGACTTCCTCTCCGGTTTCTGGACTGATAATAATTCCGATATCGGTAATCCCAGCGGCGACGATGGCTTCAATCCCATACCATAAAATTGGTTTATTGGCAACGGGAACAAGTTGTTTTGCTCCTGTATATGTTAGGGGTCGTAGGCGCGTTCCTTTACCGCCGGAAAGAATCAGTGCTTTCATAAAATTTGCTGAGATGGGCTGGAGTGGCTGGTGCGGATAGAGAAAAATTTATTAGCGTAGATCAAGGGTTTGTAGTAAGCGCTTCAGCGCTTGCGGCACTAAAGTGCCGACTACGAACGAACTTATTCGTTTTGAACATAAAGTTGTTTCAGCATCCGCCGCAACCCTGTGCGCCAATGGGAAGGATGATTCCCTACTACAGCTGATATTTTTCGAGTCGAAAGAACGGAATAGGCTGGACGCGCTGCTGCTGTGGGATATTCAGCCGTAGTAATTGGCACAACCCGCTTAACCTGTAATGGGAAACCAATCTCTTGGGCTTCCTCAAATATAGCCACCGCAAAATCATACCAACTAATTGCGCCGCTATTGGTAAAGTGATAGATACCCGTCAGAGTATCGGATTTGAGATATTGAACCAATTGCGCGATCGCACTTGCTAAATCCCCTGTCCACGTTGGCGTCCCCACTTGATCCACCACCACTCGCAGTTCCTCACGTTCCGCCCCCAGTCTTAACATGGTTTTGACAAAATTGCCTTTTCCGTATACTCCATAGACCCAAGCAGTTCTCAGAATCAGGGCGCGATCGCAGTGTTTTAGCACTCCCTCTTCTCCCAATAGCTTTGATTGACCATAGGCATTAATCGGATCAGGTTTATCGTCTTCAGTATAGGGCGTATTTTTCTTCCCGTCGAAGATATAATCGGTGGAAACGTGAATTAAAGCCGCCCCCAACTGCTGCGCCGCTTCTGCCATAATAGTCGGTGCTGTACCATTGATCGCATTTGCCAGTTCAGTTTCAGTTTCGGCTTTATCTACGGCGGTATAAGCAGCCGCATTAACAATCATATCGGGTTTAAATTCACCAATAACCTGGCGAATTTTATCCGGTTGAGTTAAATCCAACCCCTGACGGTCAACCCCCATCACTTCTCCCAGGGGGGCGAGGGTTTGTTGCAGTTCACTCCCCAGTTGTCCAGCCATACCTGTGAGTAAAATTCGCATCATGGATAAACTTCTGCTGTTTTCAAGGGTTGCCCTGCTTGGTCTTTTGCCGATAAGATAGGCTCTGTGGTCAAATCCCAATCAATGCCTAAGTCGGGATCATTCCACAACAATGTCCGTTCATGCTGCGGCGCATAATAGTCTGTCGTTTTATATATAACCTCAGCTACTTCTGAAACCACTAAGAAGCCGTGGGCAAATCCTGGCGGAATCCAAATCTGTCGCTTATTTTCAGCACTTAGCAGACAGCTTACCCATTGCCCAAACGTGGGAGAACTTTGGCGAATATCTACCGCCACATCTAATACTGTCCCCACGATAGCCCGTACCAATTTCCCCTGAGGTTGCTGGATTTGATAATGTAGCCCCCGGAGAACGTTTTTGACGGAACGGGAATGATTATCTTGGACGAAGTTTGCCGCTATATTCGCTTTCTCCGTAAATGCTTTCTGGTTGTAGCTTTCCAAGAAAAAACCACGCTCATCCCCAAAGACGCGAGGTTCTATAATTACAACGTCTGGAATTTTAGTCGGAATAATTTGCATTTAGCCTTCTGGAGTTATATATCTTTGCCGAAAAGGAGTCGTGCCGGAATTGATAGTACACCTCTAGAATAGAAGTTAACTGAGTCAATTGAAAAGCTACTGAAGTTAAGAAGTGTCAACGACCCGTCGCTAAAAGCGAAGGCTTCTAAAAGCTCAAGTTGACCAGCCTAAGTGCTACGCGCACTACGTTAACGGTAAGTGTTAAAGTTCCTACCTTGGGATGCGTGCCAGTTCCAAGCTCTAGAACCAAGTGGTTAAACAGGTGTAAAGGGTTAAGCCAGTGCTGCTTGGAAAGTACCGACCGTTAACATTGGCGAGGCAAACATTACCCCGGGAACGGGAGTTAGGGGCAACCATACCCCAAGGGGGAGCAACCATACTCCCCCACCAAAATTGTTCAAGGAAAGTAGTACATCCTGCCCTGCTTTCCTCCCGTCGCTAAAAGCGAGGGTTTCCAGCAGGTTTTTTAAAGATGACCCGCATTGGGGTAGTCACCATTGGCAGAAATGAGGGACAGCGACTGATCCGTTGCTTGAAATCCGCGATCGCACTCCTTCCCCAAGATACACCCATTATATACGTAGACTCCGGTTCCACGGATGGCAGCGTGGCAGCGGCGGAATCCCTGGGTGTGCAAGTGATCAACCTGGATATGTCTCGTCCTTTTACTATGGCGCGGGGACGTAACACTGGATTCAGATATCTAATCGAACACTTCCCCGATATCAAATACGTCCAGTTTATTGACGGCGACTGCGAACTCATTCCTGGCTGGATTGAACAAGCCAAGGAAACCCTGGATAATGATGATAAATTAGCGATCGCCTGTGGACGACGGCGGGAACGATTCCCGGATGCATCCATCTATAACCGTCTCGCGGATATGGAGTGGAACACGCCTGTGGGTGAAGCGAAAGCCTGTGGTGGGGATGCTTTAATCCGCGTCAGCGCTATTCGAGAAGTAAACGGCTACAACGAGGCTCTAATTTGCGGGGAAGAACCGGAAATGTGTATCCGCCTGCGTCAACGGGGCTGGAAAATTGTCCGCATTGATGTGGATATGACCTATCATGATGCAGCAATGCTCAAGTTTAGTCAATGGTGGAAGCGCTCCATGCGTGGGGGTTGGGCAGTAGCAGAAGGTGCTGCTATGCATGGCGAACCACCGGAACGGTATATGATTCGGGACAGTTTGAGTGGTTGGTTGTGGGGATTGTTTCTACCTGTGATGGCTCTAAGTTTGGCTTGGGTGACATCGGGTCTGAGTCTATTATTGTTTTTGGGATACCCGGTTTTGATGGGGCGAGTGTATCAGTATCGCTGCAGTTATGGTGATTTTCCGTCCCACGCTGGATTGTATGCTTTTTTTTGTGTATTGTATAAGTTTCCGCAAGTTATTGGGCAGATGAAATACTGGCTGATCCGATGGCGGGGTCAGCAGGCAACATTGATTGAATATAAAACATCGGTGTAAGATCTTCCTGTTTCTTGTAACAGGGGAAAGCAAGGTTGATACGCCTTCTGTTAAGAGAGTCTGGGGGTGAGTGACGTTTAAGGGCTAAAGCCCTTACTACGAACGAACCGACTGAAATAGCTGGGCTAATTTTGCCGCTTCTTTTGTCGCGTCATGCTGTTGCGCTACTCGCTCTGCCCCCGCTTTACCCATCTGTTCCAGCTTGTCTACGGGAAGCTGTAAGGCAGTACGCATTGCCTCCGTCAAAACGGTGACTGATCCGGCGGGTACTAACCAACCACACACTCCTGGTTCAACCAGTTCGGGTATGCCTGCGACATAAGTGCTAATCACGGGACGGGAAAGAGCCAATGCTTCCATAATTACCACAGGTAAGCCTTCGGCAAAACTGGGGAGTACGACTGCCCGCGCTGCTAAAATCTGCTTCTGCACCTGATCATTACTCAGCCATCCGGTAATCTCAATCTTATCCTCTAACCCTAGCTGTGTGATTCTATTCTCAATTTCAGGTCGTAGTTCCCCATCGCCAACCAGTACAATTTTAAAGGGTAAGCCCTCTGCCGCTAACAAACCTGCTGCTTCTATTAACAAGAGATGTCCTTTCTGTTCACTTAGCCGCCCAATACATACTAAATGCGGACAGTCTGGTACAGGGATGGGGGACTGACGCAAAAACTTTTCATCTACCCCACAATGAACGATATGAATTTTCGACCATTGTTCTGAAGGACACCAGCGATACAGTTGACTCTTGCCGAAGCTGCTAACTGCCACCACAAAAGCTGCCCGCTTAATTTTTTCGGCTAAGGAGATGGCTCCTACTTTATCAAATTCTTCTGGTCCATGAACGGTAAAGCTATAGGGAGGTCCTCCCAAAGCGTGACACAACATTGGCACGGTGGTAGAGTTGGTGCCAAAGTGAGCGTGAACATGGGTAATGTCTGCCTGAGAAAACCACCTGAGCAAGACACAAGCTTCCGCCAAATAAGCGAGATGACGCAAAACTCCTCGCTCTGATCCCCAACCGACTTGAATGGTTAGCCTTAGTGTACTCAGAAACCGAATGGGTCTGGTTATGGCAACCCGGACTAAGCCCCAGAGTAAGCCAACTATACCAATATCTAATACAATCCGCGTCTTTTCCAGCTCTAACTTATCCCCTTCGTCAACTAACTCAGACTCACAAGAACGGATAGCGAATCGAGCAATGGGAATCCCATAAGATTCTACTCCGAGAATTTCTCGTCGGATAAAGCTGTGGCTAACTTTGGGATATTGATTAACTAAATAGGCAACTGTCATTGGTCATTGGTCATTGGTCATTGGTCATTTGTCCTTCGCCATTTAAGTTGTTCGGCATTTAAACCTTAATGTCGATAATGGCGAAATCTTTGCCGTTGTAGTGCGAGCATCTTGCTCGCTACATTGAGCATCTTGCTCGCTACATTGAGCATCTTGCTCGCTACCCATTCCCAATTTAAATGCATGACAGCTTATTAAGGGCGGGTGCAAGTTGTTCAGTTATCGGTGGGGAGGGCGGGTTTTGCTGTTCATTTATCGGTGGGAAAGGGCGGGTTTTGTTGTTCCGTGAACGGTGAATATCCGAATTTAGTCCCTAAACCCGCCCCTACAGATTCCCTAAACCCTAAACGTTCCACCGGAGGAGTCTCTACAACACAATCACGAGACGGAAACCGGGGTTTGCTCCCAACTATTATCCTGGGGCGCGGGTGGTAACCCCATAAAACCTGAACGTTTGATATGATTGGCGATAATCCCTAGAGTGGGCAAGCCAAAGGCATCTAACTGCGTGATGGTTTGCTTAACTAACGAGTTCTTTGTTTTCTGGATTGCCGTCACCATCAACAACCCATCCGTGTGCCTTGCCAAATAACTGATATCCATACAACTGGGAAACTCTGGCGTATCATAAACCACCAAATCAAACTTAGTCTTAAACTCCGCCATCAGCTCCTGCATTTGCGCTGAGGCAAACCGCCGCGTCAAATGGGGACGCGGTTGACCTGCGGTTAGTACAAACAGATTATCAGAAATCGGCGATCGCTCGATAAAATCATGGGGCATCAAATTATCAGCCAGTAAGTCACTCAACCCTTTGACATTAGGTAAATTTAACTGCTGATGTATCTGAGGATGGATCAAATTCGCATCCACCAACAGCACCCGTTGACCCATTTGGGCTGCGGTTTGGGCTAAGTGTAACGCCACCGTGGATTTCCCATCCCCCAACGCCGCTGAGGTAACACTCAGGGAACGAATCGGACGGTCAGAGAACAGAAACCGGATACTGGTATAAATAGAATCAAAAGCTTCTAGAAAAGTAGCATTCTGATAACTCTGAGTTCCTGTGTCTTCGATATCCTGCTGCGAATGCGAATTTTGATAGGCAGGAACTTCACCCAACACTGGCAAATCTGTCGCATCTTTGAGGTCTTCTGTGCTATAAAAAATATCTCGGATTTTTTCCTGGATAATCCCTAACCCTAGACCTAAGACTACTCCCCCCATCACACCCATCAATAGCATTTTTTGAGAAGATTCAGCCATATTCATCGGATTCCCATATTGATCACGCAGGATTTGCGGTTCCGATAGAATTTCCCACGGCAGTTTATTTCCTGCTTCCTCAACCTGGAATGTTTCCCGCTGAGTTAAAAGTTTATTGAGCGTCTGTGTCGCCACTTCCAACTGCCGCTGGAGTTCGGTATACTGACGGATAACCTCAGGCATTTGCTGAGCTTGTTGCGCGAATGTCGCTCTCGTCTGGGCTAACTGCTGGCTGCGTTCTTCTAACAGTTGAATCTGGTTCGTCGCTTCCACCAGTTGCTGAATCAGCCCCATGCGAACGGAATTCTGAAATGTCATCACATCAGCATTATTGGTGGTGGTTTTGAGATTCTCGCCGATAATTCGCTGGGCTTCTTGATTCAGCAGCGCCAGTAGATTCTGCCGCTGTTCCTCTAGGGCTTGCATCCGGGGATTATCCGGGGCAAAACGGGCAGATTCAATGGCAATTTGACTCTCAACTTCCTGAATTTTCCCCAACAACCCTTGATAACGCGGATCTTGGCTTAAGGCGGATGAAGCGATAGCTTCCTCTGGAGATAATCCTAATTGTTGCCGCAAGTTAGTTGAGAGGGTTCTTAACTCCCGTAGCTCTTGTTGGGTGGCTCGCTGTTGATTTTCAAGATCCCGGACTTGACCGAGTAATTCTGCCCCTTTAGATTGAGGCTCAATCAGGTCATAGCGCTCCTGAATACTCTGAATCTGTTTCTGATAGTTATTGACGCGCTCCTGCAATTTCGGCAGTTGCTCATCGATAAATTTAACCCCTTCACTAATACTGCTTTGGCGTTCATCCAGACTATACTTTAAATATTTCTGAGCGGTTTCCTCTAAAACCAACTCAGCCAGTTTAGGATCAGAGCTTTGATAATTCACTGCCAGAATCTTAGTACCCGAATCTCTCCCTTTTCCGACAGTGACCTGTTCAATAGTTAACCCTTGTCTTAAAGCACCGACACTAAATCCCGGAAATTTCGTTTCAATTTCCCCCACCACTGGCTTGAGGACACCCACTCCCTTTAATATTTCAATCTGAGTGGGGTAATCCAAGCGAAACATTTGCTCACTCGGCACCCCACTGGTGCGAGCCAGGGAGCTAGGGTCACTTGCTCGTTCTTCATTGGTTACGGGTTCCACTAATAGACGAAATCCCCCGGCATAAATTGGGGGTTCCTTAGAACTCACATACCAAGCGGCTGCAGTCGTTAGGGTGGTCAAGCCTACAATCAGCCAAGCTTTCCGCTTCGCTGTTCGCAACAAGGGACGCAAATTCAATCCACGTTGAGGAGTCGCTGTCACCTCATCAGTCAAATCCGCAGACAATGGCAGATCATGTCTATCGCCTTTACCGTTTGATGAAAGTGGAGAATCCCGTTCTATGTCCATGTTGACCTCTGTCACGTTGACTGTACTGCACCCAAACCCTTCTTTTGCAACAGTTCCTGGCATGTCTATTATGCCAGACCATTTAGCCAACTGTCTCTATCTTTGGTGTCTCACACAAGACTTTTCCAGAATTGGCTAGTCTGCTTCATCTATTTTAAATGAAACCCCGGATGACCATCAATAAAGGTTTGATAAAGAGACGCGCCATGGCGCGTCTCTCTTCATAATGGATGAATCTATCTTCTAAAAAGGAGCTTTATAGAGCTTTAATTTCTGTTTCAATATCAGCCACAAGAAACCGACATCATCAACAAAATATCGTTTCCACAATCGCCTCGGTTCAACTGAAAAACGATAAAACCATTCTAAGCCAATGTCACTGAGAAACTTTGGCGCTCTTTTGACGTTTCCAGCTTCAAAATCGATCGTCGCACCGATTCCCATAATTATTTTAATATTGGGATTAAATTTGTGCTTATATTTACTGATAAATAATTCTTGTTTTGGTGCCCCGACTCCTACACCCAACACTGTAGCGTTTGACTCGTTAATCAGTTGCACAATTTTGTGACATTCTTGTTCATCGTTTTCAAATCCCCATGGGGGTGAATATTCGCCTACGACAATTTTCCGACCGATTCTAGCGTTGATTCTCTCTTGAGCCTTCTTAGCTACGCCCGGAGCAGCTCCTAATAAAAATACACGAATATCGGGATTGTCTTTGTGATAATGGCAAAAAGCAGGAAAGACATCTGATCCCGCTAGTTTTTCTTTGAAGGGAGTTCCCAAAAACTTAGAGGCGTAAACTAAAATCTGACTATCACATATTACATAATCAGCCGCTTTATAAGCCTGTAGAAGCTGCCGATTGCTTTGTAATTGCATGAGGTGATCTACATTCGGGGTAAATACAATACCCTGCTTTAATTTCTTTAAAAACTCATCTTTATAAAAGTTATCAATATACAAGTTAAGTATTTTAACTTTTTGGCGCACCGAAAGACCGTTATCTTCACTAGCTAGCGGTATCGGCATAACCTCGGGTTCGGGTGTAAACTGGTTATCCTGTTGGTCTTTCATTGAGCGTGGAACTGATGATGAGTTCATAGTAGAGACAACCCCACTGATACTAATTTTAGCTTATACTCAAATTAAATGGCTGTTGATTCAATTTAAAGAGTCTTGGCAGAAACTTAAATCTGTCAGCCGACTGATATTCAGAGGGTTAGCTGGTGTTAGCTGATAACATGTAAATAATACTCTACAGGTCTTTCCCTTTGCCCAGAATGAAAGATTTATGGATGCCTCAACCATATATCTGGTGTTAATCTTAGCGGAAATACGCTACCCGTGCATCTAAGCCCTGCGATCGCAGTCGATGGGAAATCGCTTCAGCACCGTCACGATCCACAAAGGAGCCAGCATTGACAAATTTGCCTCGTCCAGAGTCAGCAGTAAACGCCCCCGACACATATTGTTGCACTCGGGTGAGTGTATCTCCGTTATAAATGGGGACAACGACCACATAACGATTTTGCTCAAGTGTTGGAATTAACCCCAACGCCTGAAGCGTGTCTTGATTGGCTACGCCATCGGGAAATAGGTTATTTGCTTCCTGAAACTGCTCAACGGCGTTTTGAGTTTGGAACCCATAAATGCCATCAACTCGACCGGGATCAAAACCTGCCTGTCTTAACTTTAGCTGAAGTTCAAATACCTCTTGACCGCGATCGCCGGGACGCAATTCTCTAAACCTAGACGGTTGAGTCTCAATGGAAGGCGGTGTCACTTGTCCTCTGGTAGGAGATAAAATGTTGCCGATAGTCGGAGGAGGTGGCAAAGTGCCAATCGTTGTACTGGGGGGAGGTAAAGTGCTGGAGGCAAAGGTCGAATCGAAGGGAGAAATACGGGTAAAGTTATCGAACAACACAGATTGGGTACGTTGACCGACAATTCCATCTGGAATCAGTCCCTGACTGCGCTGGAATTGCTGGACAGCCTCTGTGGTGATTGGACCAAAATAACCAGTGGGTTGCTGATCAAAATAGCCTAATTCCCGCAAACGCTGTTGAATCTCAATGACTTGAGAGCCACGACTTCCTGGCTGTAGTGTTTGGGCAACAGCTTTGTCTGTAAGTCCTAAGCTGCTGAGAATGATGGCGAATAATAGCCAGTGGAATGGTACGGGAGAAGGCTTGGTCAATCGCCACTCATCCCGATTGACACTTTCTAAACCCACCTCGGCTGGGTTTTCCGATGCCCAGATAAGATGGCTATAGGCAAGGGTTTCCATAGGTCTCTCAGATAACTTTTATTGCTAGTTTATCAACCTATGTGGAAAGATAGTAAGTCGGTGGGAAAAATTCAAGTTAACGGTAGGGAGCGTCATTTGTCATTTGTCATTCGTCATTCGTTGATTAGGAACTCTCTCCCCTGGCTTCCAGACGTGCCATGGCACGTCTCTACATTGCTTCCAGACGTGCCATGGCACGTCTCTACATTGCTTCCCCGGCTCTCTAACCCCACCACAAGACTTATTCAGCAGACCCTATAGTAATCCTGAGCGCTCGATTAGAACAGCAGACAGCGCTGCTATTCCTGTAATTGCCAAGGCTAATAGAGGGTGTTGACCCTGACTCACTGCAAACGAGGTGACGATTCCAGCACCCAACGCGGCGGTAACTAAGGCAGTCCAGATATCTTTATTCGTGTTTTTGTGGTACATGCGTATTTTTCGTTAACGAACTTTACAACGATTCAGACAGGTTTTCTCACCGTACCACTCTCTTTTCTTGAACTGAAGTCTCTGCTAAATTATTGCAATCAAGGTTTAAATTTAGCTACGTTTCTTAATATAATCTCGATGTTGCACGATTTTGATGGATGATGGTGATGACTTCTATCAAATCCGGTTAATCATTGCCGATATATTCTTACCCAGGCAATCCAGCAATTGCCAGACGTTGAATTTGCCTGTAATGATGTGTATTCAATTAGACATGATCCTTAATCAAATGAGGAGTGACCCAAATGAGCCAAATTAGCCTGTGGAGCAAGTCAGCCGCACTTTTGCTGTTAGGATTTACTGTAGCAGAAGGTTTAACAGCAACGGCTAGTGTAGGCGTTGGCAGTGAACCAACTCCGTTGGTGACCACTTGGGTTCATGCCACGGAGAATGTAGAACGTAATACTTATAGAAGCCCTCTAAACTATCAACCTGGAACATTCACGTCAACCCTCCCTTCCCCGACAAATTCTTTTCTGCTTACTCAAGGGTTGATCGGGCAATGTCGGGCGGCGGCGCAGTCAATTTTTATCTACGCGGAACGTTCAATCGCTAATCCGATTCGCGCTTTACAAGCCGATGAACAAGTCATCCTCGCCGAAGCTAGTGGTAGGAATGGTTGGATCGCGATTCGTTCTCCCATTAGTGGATTTGTCCAAGCGAAAGATCTCAAGCCTTGCGCGGGGAATCCTGCGCCTACGCCATCACCCACACCACCTAACCGTTGTCGCCGAGTAATTTATGAAGAAGATGAAGGATTAGCGATTCGGGAAAGTCCCAACACGAATTCAGCGAGAGTGGGTGGCGTCTTCTTTGGCGATCGCGTCACTCTTTCTAATCCACCCCAATTTAGATTAGATGACGCTGGACGTGAATGGGTAAGAATTACCGCCCCAACTTCTGGCTGGCTATCTAATGGATTTCCGCAACTGGGCGATATTAATCTGAAGGCGTGTTTCTAGTCATTTGTCATTTGATCGGGGCGGGTTTAGTTACTTATGGGTGTTAAGGAAACAATAGTAGTAAAACCCGCCCCTACAAACCAGGTTCCATTGAGGGAAGCACAGGGTCAAAATACAGACGCGCCATGGCGCGTCTCTTATTCGACTCGCTCAACATTTCCCGCCTTGACCCAACCTTCTTGTTCACTACCAGACAGGCGTACCCTCTGCCATTTTTGATCATCGCTTTCTTTGAGGATGATAATTTCCTTATTGTAGGCTACGCCACCAATGCGATTGGCATTGAGACTGGGAGAATCGCGCAGGCTTAATCCTTCGGGCCATGTTACCCGCGCTTCATACGCGCCAGGGGGTAATTCTTCTGGTTCTGGGGATTCACTGGGAGTGGGGCTAGGACTGGGTTTTGGCTTCTGGGCAGATTGAGCGGGTTTCTTCGCCGAATCAGGGGATTTAACGGGTGACTTGGCTTGTTGTTCTTCGGCAAAAATGGGTTTAGCTGGATTGACTGATAATTTTGTGAAAAAGTAATAGGCGACGGCACCACCCCCCGCCAATAATATGGCAATACCTAGAATAAATCCGATAAAAAACTTGGCAATACCTGATAAGCTCATAGCGTTTATTATTTGTTATTTGTCATTGTCAAATAGTTGTCGTACTTAAAGGGTAGTTAGGGCGGGTTTTGTACAAAGGTTACTTATCAAGGTAAAAAAGAAAATCCCTAAACCCGCCCCTACAGACGCGCCAGCGGGTTTTGTCCAAAGGTTACTATCAAGGTAAAAAAGAAAATCCCTAAACCCGCCCCTACAGACGCGCCAGGTTATTTGAGCGAAGTGAAGGATCAAAACTATGCCCTCGCAAATCGTAAAGGGTCAAAATTCAAAACTAAAAACTTTTACTGCAGTTGACGCTGAATCCGACTACTTAAACGATTATCTCTTGACGCCATCCGTGCTTTTCCTGCCGCCGCCCAGTCTTTGAGAAATTGAATTTGTTCTTGGGCGGTACGGGCAAGGGGGACAATTTGACTGGCGGCTTCTAATATATCATCGGTGGTGAAATCTCGATTCTGGCTAAAGCCAATGTGCATGGCTTCGATCAGGGTTTGTTCAATTTCTGCGCCGGAAAAGTCAGGGGTTTCGTAAGCGAGTCGTTCTAGATCATAGTTCTTGAGGTTATGAGGGCGCAGTCGCCCTAAATGTAGTTCAAAAATCGCTTGGCGTTCCGCTTGAGAGGGTAAGCCGACAAAGAAGATTTCATCAAATCGCCCTTTCCGCAGCATTTCCGGCGGGAGGGCTTGGATATTATTGGCGGTGGCGACAACAAATACGGGGGATTTTTTCTCAGCTAACCAGTTGATGAACGTGCCAAACACCCGACTGGCGGTACCGGAATCGCCTTTGGACTCTACTCCCGCAAAGGCTTTGTCAATTTCGTCAATCCAGAGAATACAGGGGGCTAAGGCTTCGGCGAGTTGAATCATCTGGCGGGTGCGGGATTCAGATTCGCCGACTAAGCCACCAAATAAACGCCCGACATCTAAGCGTAATAGGGGAAGATGCCAATGATGGGCGATCGCTTTCGCGGTTAGTGATTTTCCGGTACCTTGGATTCCGACTAATAGCAAGCCACGGGGATGGGGTAATCCATATTGTCGGGCGCGTTCGGTAAACGCACCACCTCGGCGCAGTAACCAGTCTTTGAGGTTATCTAAGCCGCCAATGTCGGAAATTCGTTCGCTGGTGGGGTAATAGTCTAAGATTTGGGTTTGACGAATCGATTGGCGTTTTTCCTCTAACACCATTTCCACGTCATCGGGTTGGATTTGTCCCTGCGCCGCGATCGCACGGGCTAAGACTCGGCGTATCCGTTCTAAGGATAACCCTTGACAAGAGCGCACCAGTTCATCTAAAACTTTGTCGCTGAGGGATTGACTGGTGGCGGCGACTAGGCGACTAATTTCGGCTTTGATTTCCCCAACATCGGGTAAGGGAAACTCTTGTACTGTCAGCACTTCGGTTAAGTCTGAGGGGATGGCGACTTGAGGGGTAACAATGACGATGTTTTTTGGTTGGGATTTGAGAAGTCGCGCCAGGTTTTTCAGTTTGCGGGAAACGGAGATATCGTCCAGAAAACGGTGAAAGTCTCTGAGGATAAAGATAGAAGGGGCATTGGCGGGGATTTTTTCGACAAACTCTAAAGCCTGTAAGGGATTGCGGCGTCCAAACCCTTGATCGTTGGGGTTCCCCTGATAACCATCGACAAAATCCCAAATATAAACCGCCCGTTCACCCAACCGTTGCGCCGTTTGCGCGATCGCGACTTCGGCTCGTTCTTCTTCCAGGGTGGGGATGTAAATTAGGGGATAGCGGGCGCGTAGCAGCAGCTCAAACTCATCATTAAAACTCATGGGGTTTTGGCGGGAAATGCAACAACTTCAAGCGAATCAGTCACCACACCTCATTTTACCTGTATTGAATGAAATGAGAGGAGGGCGGGTTTTGTATCCCAGTTAGGGAAAATAATCAATAGTTATCCCTAAACCCGCCCCTACCTGGATCTAGGCAAATGACAATGACATAAGACGTAGGTTGCTTCTTTTGGGGAAGCGAGTATGACAAATGACAAATGACGAATGACGAATGACCATTAATTACCCTGGCAATTTTCCCTTCAAAATTTCCAGAGCATCCCAACGCCGATCAGTTGGCTTAGTGCTATCATTCTCTTCCATGACAATTCCTGGACAGTTGGCGTCACATAACTGTCGGGGTGGAATTTCTAGACACAATTGCTCATAAAGCCAACTATTGGGATCAAAATACCCTTGGGGATGTAAGGTTTCCACTAACTCCTCCAAGGGCGTTTCTCGTTCCAAGATACCCAGCTCCTGTTGCTCGGCGGCTTCATCTAACCAAACCAGTTCCGACACATCCAGGGTTAACCGATGATTGTACTGCTGCAAACAACGGTTACAGGCTAGGGTAACAATCGTTTCGGCTTGCGCCGATACTTCTAAATAATTCCCTTGATGCTTAACTTGCAAGCCTCCTCGCACAGGCGTTAGCGTTTCTAAATCGGGCAGGAATTCTTTGACCTGAATCACCTCGGTTTGCTCTGGTAATTTAAGCAATCCAGGAATATAAATTACTTCCATGATGCCACTCCTTTGCTGCCAACAAGCCACCCCTACCCCCGATTTTAAACCCTAATCCTTAGTTAAGGACGCAGACGCACCACCAAGCGACGGTTTGGTTCTTGACCCTGACTGTGGGTTTCTAAATCTTCGCATTCCTGGAGCAACGTATGCACTTGACGGCGTTCTGCAGCGGAGAGCGATCGCAGTTCATAATCTTGACCCGTCTCCCGTACTTTCTGCGCCGCCTGATCTGCTAGTATCCGGAGTTCCTCTTGACGCTGTAGACGGTAACCATTGAGTTCAACGGTATACGCCGCCTGATCTGCTAATGGCTTACCGAGGTTAAGCGTTGCATTTGCCAGATACTGTAGCGCATCAAGTACCTTACCATTGACGCCAATCAGGGTTTGAATCTCTGCCTCAGTCAATTGGCTTTGATTAATGGTTAACCAGTAGTTGGCTTTACTATCTTGGTTCTCATCAGTGACTTGCACTGTCGCCGACACATTGGATAAGCGTAGCAACTCTTCTAGCCACTGTTGACCCCGCTGCTGATTACTCATAGCTAACTTGACGCTTTTTTCTTGGAACGTTTCGGTTCAAATGGCAGTGATTCTCGCCCTTCGCCGGACTTGTCCTTTGATTGGGTTTTCTGTTCCGCTTTTTCTTGCTCATCAACCATTTTTTGGATATTGTCCGGTAGGGGTTCTCGCATCAAAATGAAGGATTGCAGCGTCTGAAAAACGTTAGCAATCACCATATACATCAACACCCCGGCGGGTAAGGGGAAGAAGAAGAACATCCCGGAGAATAAAACTGGCGTAATCTTATTCACCGTATTTTGCTGGGATGAACCACTAGGAGCATTTTGACCCGTGAGAACCTGGTTTACATACAAACTCACGCCAAAAAATAGAATCATGCCCACAATATCCAAGTGGATTTCGCCATCATCTCCAAAGGCACCCACTCGCCCTAGGGCATTAATAAATAGGAATCCTCGCTCGGCGGCTAGTCCAGGAATTGTCGCCTTTAGGGTGACGTCACCCGGTTCTAAGGCTTCCAGGGTGCCATCTGTTGTCAAGCGTACCTTGTCTTCCCCTTTGGTGATTTCCCATTTAGGCACAATTTTGGTGTCTGGATATTCCTTCTCCAGGGTGCTTAGGGATTTTCCTTCAACGGATTGAAAGTCAATTGGGGTTTTTTCCCCTACCACTAACCGATTACCACTAGGTAAGACAGCGGCTACGGGTGAGTGAACCCCATCGGCAAAGTAAATATTTTGGGGTTTAGTGGCAAAGGCTTGGGGCTGGATGAACTCCATTTTCTCCCGGGGAAAGATTTGTACATCCACCGTGTAGTTCACATTGGAAAACGGTGATCCCCGCAATGTGGCGAATAGGGCAAACAAGACAGGCATTTGCAGCAGCACAGGGAAACACCCGGCTAGGGGATTCCCAAACTCCTGGAAGAGTTTGCTCATCTCCTCTTGTTGTTTTACCTTGTCATCACCATAGCGTTGCTGAATTTCCTCTTGCCGCTTTTTCATTAAGGGTTGGGTAATTCGCATGCGCCTCATGTTGCGAATGGAGCCTGCGTTCAGGGGATAGAGAGCAAAGCGAATTACCAGGGTCAGTGCCACGATGGCAAGACCGTAGCTAGGCACAATCCCGTAAAAGAAATCCAGGATTGGCAGCATGACGTTGTTGGAAAGAAACCCGATACCAAAATCCATTCGTATAAAGTCAACCTAGGCGCTGTAACGTTTTCTGAATCTAATTTATCGAATATTGGCGGCAATGGGAGGCAATGTCCCGCAATTGCTCTGGGGATTTTCCACGCTTTCACCCTATGGGGGAGACTTTCAGGCGATCGCCGTCTGGGGCAGCCAAAAGAAATCCAATGGAAAAATGTACCCAAAAATACAGAAATTTGGCAGAAATTTCTGCTCAGGTTGGCGCTCCTTCAACTTAGAGTGGTCTGAACGAGGTGAGGAGTTCAATTATTCCCCACACCCGACACCCACGAACATTGCGCCCTTGCTCACCGCCGTTATACTCTAAGCCTTAACGGAATCTAGGGGTTTACCCGTTTTGGCAGAAACTTTTTCACCGATATAATCGTAAATTTCGCGAAACTGAGGCATAGCCCTCAGTTCTAAACGGCTACCATCTTTCAGGATAACCACAATATCTCCCCACAGACCTATACCACGGGGAACTTTCCGCAGTTGAGCAATTTCGGAGTAGATAATATCCGTGCGATCGCGCCCTTGCCATCCCCCTGTCACCGAAATGCGGCGATTTGTCACCCGATAGCGCAACCACAACGCTCGCACAACCGCCCCAATGGTTAAGGGCAGGGCGATAACCGTGAACCCCAACAAAATGTTTATAATCAAATCACCGATATGGGGACCCCCCTCATAATAGGTTTCTTCTTTAATGCCCATTTATTACCTCAGCATCTACCAATAACTGCTCTAATTCTTGCAAAAATTGAGCATAATCGCACTCCAAGGCACTGGGACGCACTCCAACTATGACATGCCAACCGGGTTTTAGTCGCGGCAATAATTGGCGCAAAGCCGCTCGTATCTGACGTTTCAGCCGATTACGGACGACGGCTTTTTTACTGACTTTTTGGCTAACGGAAATACCGATGCGAGTGGGGGGTAGATTTTTAGGATTGAGCTGTAACTTGCCTGAACGGAGACCCTTCTCATGGCTAACCCTAGGCAAATGTAAACCTCGCACTGTTAAATGGCGTCCATAGCGACGAATTCCTTTTTGGTATACTGCCTTAAAATCTCGCCAATGCTTGAGTCGATTCGCCTGGGGCAACAATTGTTATTTGTCCTTGGTCATTCGTCTTATGTCAGTAAAGGGGCGATAGGGCGCATGATTAAGCACCCTACGCGACTCTCAACGCCTAACAGTGAATTTGGCGTCAGTCCTGAACCTTGACAAGATAACACTACACGGCTAAACGATAACGTCCTTTACTGCGGCGGGCTTTAATCACAGCTCGACCGTTTTTGGTTCGCATGCGGGCGCGAAATCCTGATTTGCGTTTTTGCTTGCGGTTACTACCGCCTAATGTACGTTTTGTCATGGTTTATTGTTTATCGCGCTACATCTTTTAAGTTTGGAAAACAGGGAGAAAGCGAAAGTCATTATACTACTTTACCCTGTTTACCAAAGAATCACGATCTACTATCGTAACATTCCAACCGCCTAACTAATCGTCAGAATCCAGGTTCCCATATAACGGGGTAGGGGAACATCACCGGGAGTCCACACTAGGCATTCAAAATAAAAAGTACCGCCAAACCGGGGATTTTTCACATTAGACAACACAATCTCCACCTTCTCCTGGGCTGGAACTGGCTCCTGCATATAAATCTGTAGCTGGTAATTCTCTTTATCCCAATCTACCTCAGCAATGGGTAGTGATTCGCCGTCAACTCTTACCTCAATCCGATCTGTGTCAAATTTTCCGGTGTAATAATCTGGATAACGAACGACAAACTGCTGCACCGCCAATTCCATCTTCTTGCTGGGAATCCTCAGGTAGTATCGATCCCATTGATTGGCTCGACCTCCAAACCCCAAATAATACCTGAGAATATTTTCCCGTTGCACACCGCTAAATATAGTGAGTCCGGGATTACTCTGAGCTAATGTCCGAACGGCTACACCAGTGAATAAACAGCCTGTTAAGGCAACGGCTGAAACGAAGCGTCCTAGAGGAGATTTGCGGATAAACATAAATGGGGAACCTTTCGCTGTAAAAAAAACTAAGATTTTTACTAAACTTTACAGTCTTTGACTGTAACAGATTTTAGTCCTACCGTAGTCGGGCGATGGTACAGACGCTCAAGAGGTGGCAAAAGTGCCTGGGGGAGCTGAGGGAGTTGGGGGAGTTGGGGGAGCTGGGGGAGCTGAGGGAGCTGAGGGAGCTGGGGGAGCTGGGGGAGCTGAGGGAGCTGGGGGAGCTGGACTTAGACAGAAGGGAGTGTGACCTGCTTGACTCTCTGCTTTGACTCAGCTAAAGTGTCTGGCAGCTTCTAGTCACCCTTGAGTTCGCCATATCTGTAGTTAAATATACACAAATTTTGAAAAAAGCTGCTCATACTTCTGATTATTCCGCTTTACTACACCTAGATGAATGTTGATTAATTCGACAATCTGACTCGTTATCGATCACCATTTTTTGGGTCACGCTCGTAATTGAATAGTTTAGGCTGATGAAGACAGAAAGATGGGTTTACGGTTTTGTATCAAAAACGCCTCCTTATGTTATAGGCATTATAGGCACGATAGCTAAATTAATTGATCAAGATTAATTGATCAAGTCGGTAATAGTTGTTCATCACCATCCTAGTGCAGCTTGGCAAAAATACTTGAGCAGCTTCGTAGATACGATGAAGCAGGGGGAGCAGAGGGAGCAGGGGAAGCGGGGGGAGATATTAGCTGTTCAGTTATTTCTGCCTTCTTGCACTAGGTATAGATGGCAGCCGTCAAAAGAGGTTGACTTTCAGGAAAATTCCATTGGCTAGTTCGGATGAAAGCTTGATCAAACGTAGTACAGATAAAACAACTCCACTGAATCGTTCTCAAGACAGACAAATTTTCTCAGGCAAAGATAGCCTGGATCGCGTTAATGCAAAAGGAAGGCACAAGGGCTATCATGACATAAAAATACGACCTTCGTCTGTATGGCATTAGCCTAACGACCAAGTCATAGTTTTTTCGGTTAGTCTATAAGGAGTTTTCATGAAAATAGCACTGGTTAAAGAAATTGAAGTGGGCGAAAATCGGGTCGCCCTGATTCCGGATACTGTTGCCCGTTTGGTCAAACAGGGCTTAGAGATTTGGGTGGAAAATGGTGCGGGAGAGGCATCGTTTTTTAGCGATCGCGCTTATGAGGAGGCGGGAGCTACCCTAGTCTCAGATCCAGGTAAACTCTGGGCTGAAGCTGATGTGCTCGTAAAAGTGGGCATCCCCAAAGATGATGAAATCAACCAGATGCGGGAAGGCTCAACATTAATTAGCTTCCTGAGTCCCCTAGGTAAGCCAGAGGTTGCCCAGAAACTGGCAAATCGTAAGGTGACTGCCTTCAGTATGGAGTTGATTCCCCGTACCAGTCGCGCCCAGAGTATGGATGCGCTGTCTTCCCAAGCTGGGGTAGCCGGGTACAAAGCGGTACTGATTGCCGCCGCCGCGTTACCGAAATTCTTCCCCATGTTAACCACAGCAGCGGGAACGATCAAACCCTCAAAAGTGTTTATCCTGGGTGCAGGCGTCGCTGGACTGCAAGCGATCGCGACTGCTCGACGCCTAGGTGCGATGGTCGAAGCCTTTGATATTCGTCCGGCGGTGAAGGAAGAAGTGGAAAGCCTGGGAGCTAAGTTTGTCGAGGTCGATCTCCAAGAAGATACTGTGGCTGAAGGTGGGTATGCTAAAGAAATCTCTGAGGCGGCGAAGCAGCGCACTCAAGAGGTGATCGCTGAACGGGTTAAGCAAGCGGATGTAGTGATTACCACCGCCCAAGTTCCGGGCAAAACAGCCCCCTTACTGGTGACGGAGGAGATGGTTGAGCAAATGAGTCCGGGTTCAGTGATCGTGGATCTCGCCGCTGAACAAGGTGGAAACTGTGCCGTTACTGAAGCGGGGAAAGATATTGTCCGTCATGGCGTCACCGTTATTGGTCCAATTAATGTTCCCGCGTCCATGCCCACCCACGCCAGCCAGATGTACGCCAAGAATATCTCAACGTTATTACAGTACCTGGTCAAAGAAGGACAGTTACACCTCGATTTTGAGGATGATATTGTAGACAACACCTGTATTACCCATGCTGGCGAAATTCGCAATCAGCGGGTGAAAGATGCCCTCTCTCAAATGAGTACAACCGTCTAAGAGGATCTGGGGTTGTAGAGACTCCTCCGGTGAAACGTCTGGCGGGTCTAGTTGTTTGTGCCATACTGCCAAACAAGTCAGGTTGAAGGGTTTGTCCCTATCTCACCACCCTGTAACCTCTTGGAAGATACGCGAGTACCATGAACCGCGAAAAAGGAGAAAAAGATGACTACCACATTCATTGCCAGTTTATTTGTCTTTGTCTTAGCCGCCTTTGTTGGTTTTGAAGTGATCAACAAAGTGCCACCCACCCTGCATACTCCCTTGATGTCTGGGGCAAATGCCATTTCCGGGATTGCCGTCATCGGTGCATTGCTTATCTCCGGATCGAAGGAATGGAATGTCACCGTCATTTTGGGTTTAGTGGCTGTCGTGCTAGCCACGGTTAACGTGGTGGGCGGTTTCCTGGTTACGGATCGCATGTTGCAAATGTTTAAGAAATAAGAGAGGTGAGCGCATGACCGACTTTCTACCAACTGGGATTGAACTGACGTATTTAGTCGCAACCGGATTATTTATCTTTGGGCTGAAAAAGCTGGGATCACCAGCGACAGCACGCCAAGGAAATGTGTGGGCTTCAGTCGGGATGCTGCTAGCTGTGGTGGCAACTCTGCTGAACCAACAGGTCTTAAATTATCAAATGATTTTGGTGGGGATCGCCATCGGTGCTGTCATTGGTGTGACGGCAGCCTATAAAGTGGCGATGACTGCCATGCCTCAGATGGTAGGCTTGCTGAATGGGTTGGGTGGTGCCGCCTCAGCGTTAGTCGCGATCGGGGAATTTTGGCGCTTGCTGAACGCGGGTCAAGGTGTACCCTTAGGGTCTACGATTACCGTGATTCTGGGTGTGCTAATTGGTGGCGTCACCCTCACCGGGAGTTTTGTAGCATTTGGTAAGTTACAGGGGTTGATTACGGGTAAACCCGTAAAGTTTCCCTTGCAGCAAGTATTTAATGCCTTACTCCTGATTAGCTTTTTAGTCTGTAGTGGTTACCTATTAGTCACACCGGACAATACAACCATCTTTCTGGCGATGGTGGGTATCTCCTCAGTGTTAGGGATTTTCTTTGTCCTACCCATTGGCGGCGGCGATATGCCTGTGGTGATCTCACTGCTGAACTCGTTTTCCGGGTTAGCGGCGAGCGCGGCGGGTTTTGTCGTGATGAACGATATGCTGATTGTGGCTGGGGCGTTAGTTGGGGCTTCCGGTTTAATCCTGACCAACATTATGTGTAAGGCGATGAACCGTTCCTTACCCAACGTGCTATTTAGTGCCTTTGGTAGCGGTGAAGTCAAAGGCGGTGCTGGTGATGCCGGTGGCGTCGGTGACAAAGTTGTCCATAGTATTGATGCCGAAGAAGG
This sequence comes from Coleofasciculus chthonoplastes PCC 7420, assembly GCF_000155555.1. Classification (GTDB taxonomy): domain Bacteria; phylum Cyanobacteriota; class Cyanobacteriia; order Cyanobacteriales; family Coleofasciculaceae; genus Coleofasciculus; species Coleofasciculus chthonoplastes_A. The sequence goes on along the minus strand of NZ_DS989868.1, from coordinate 62,348 downwards.
GGCAATGATGTTGGGCTATGCCCGCTCCGTGGTCGTTGTTCCAGGGTATGGGATGGCAGTGGCTCAGGCACAACATACAGTGCGCGAATTAGCCGATCAGCTTGAAAAACTGGGCGTTGAGGTCAAATACGCCATTCACCCAGTTGCGGGTCGGATGCCGGGACACATGAACGTACTTTTAGCCGAAGCGAATGTCTCTTATGACTATCTCTACGACATGGATGACATCAATCCTCAGTTTGATAATACGGATGTTGCCCTTGTCATTGGTGCCAATGATGTGGTAAATCCAGCCGCTCGCAGCAATAGCAGTAGTCCGATTTATGGGATGCCGATTCTCGATGTCGATAAAGCAAAACATGCGATCGTGATTAAGCGAAGCATGAATGCGGGCTTTGCTGGGATTGAAAATGAGCTGTTCTACGGCGATAAGACGATGATGTTGTTTGGTAGCGCTAAGGATGTTGTGGCGCAGCTTGTGGCTGAGGTGAAGCAGCTTTAACCGACAATTACAGCTCTTTGCGCTGTAATAAAGTACAGTAGATCAAAGTCCCCCTATTTGATCCCCCTTCCGTCCCCCTTAAAAAGGGGGAAACCAGATGTTGCTTCGCTTTTTGTTCCATGGGGGAAGCCAGCGGATGCTTCGCTTTTTTTGCTTATGGGATTTAGGGGGATCGACAATGTACCGCATAGCAGAGCAAACTGCTGTATCGTTTTTGACCACCCGAATCTGACTAAACCCGCCCCCACAATTGAATCAGGGCGGGTTTTGTTGAACGGTTATCAATGACTAGCGGAATTTAGTCCCTAAACCCGCCCCTACAGAACATTCAATCCTATCCAGAAATGTCGGTAGGATAATCCGTGTGAACTGCTTCTAGCTTCATCACAATTTTCGGCTTAAGTTTCTCCAGCTCTTGCTTGAGAATTCTTTTACTGAGCTGAGGCTGAGTGCTGGGCATAGCTGCATGGCTGGCATTTGCCCAATCCAGGAGTAGTTTTCGCTGAGTTGAGGCAATGGTGGCGGTCATCACGTTGGCGCAGCGTTGGGGTTCAGTCAGGGCAAAGAATAAAATCCGATAGTTTCCTGATTCTCCTAAAATTCGGATCACTTTTTGACCCATGGCTGTTTTCAGATCCAAATAACAGGTTAGCCAACGAGCGCCATGTTGCCGATTGTGTAGGGCTGTAATCCATAACACCATGGGATGGGGAGACATCAGAAATAGGAATTGGTTATAGCGGGTGCTAATTCGGCGGTTTTCAATATCGTCCTTGGTCAGCATCACCCAAAGGGTGGCTAATAGTTCCTGACTGGTACCCATAAACGAGTGGGTTTGCTCGCTGTTGGATTGGATCAGCTTGGCAATGCCAAAGTCAAGAATTTTAACCAGTTCCCCGAAGGAGGCGTCTTGTACCACGAGAATATTACTGGGTTTAATATCTCGGTGGATAATTGGGCTTTGTTCCCCTTCGATCACGATTCCCTTATGAGCGCATTGCAGCCCTAAACTAATCTGACGGCTAATATTGAGAAAGCGAGGTAAGGGGAGGGATTGCTCGCGAATGATTTCACTTAAGCTATTGCCTTCGAGGAACTCCATGACGTAAAACGAAATATCATTCTCATCCACGCCATAGTCCCGGACGCGCACGATATGATTACTTTTTTCCCCAAGTAGCGCACAGATTGTTGCTTCTCGCTCAAAGCGATCGCGCATTTTTTGGTTGAGCAAGGTTTGGGATATGAATTTGACAGCGACAATCACGCCGCCAAGTAACATATCTTTAGCTTTATAAACTTGACCCATAGCGCCCTGACCGATCAACCCAACGAGTTGATAGCGGTTGGCGAGTATGCGACCATGATTAGGGTCTTTTGTCATGATTGGTTTAGTGAGAGCTTGGAGCAGTTGTGAACGATACCTATTTACCAGTTTGACCCAAGCGCAATTCGGCAAGTAGCATTCTCAAGAACTAGACCCAATAACTCACTCGGTTACTCGTTCCATTGTGCCATTGTGACCAGCTAGAGTTCATCACTTTATTGAGCGCTCAACTGGAGCTACACTTGTGGTAAACCGAAATCTATTAACTTAATAAGTTTCATAAGTCAAGGATTACATAGAATTTATCAGTCCATCCCAGACTATATCTTGCTACGCTAACACACCAAAAGCAGGTAAAACGTCACAGATTTTTAGGACGGTCAAATCCCAGTGAGTGATTTCATCAAAATACCTCCGATGTAGGAAACTCCGTGTCTTTCAACCGGAGAGGCATACAAGAAGGGTTGCTAACCAAACTGGAGGCTCGAAGCCTGATTACTTCAGTGCGGGGTGCTGACCGTTGATACTTCACACTTTATACTTCTGATTATAAGCTTGTGCTATCCAGGCTGTCGTTCTAGCGTTGCTTCCATTGTGCTGGTCAGATAATGACCCGCCATGATGCTACTGGAGAGGTAGTAGGTATTATCATCCAGTTGGTGTCGGGTTTCAAAACCACTACGTCTTTGGCGATCGCTTAAAACCCAATAGCGTTGCACAATTGATTCTGGAGTGATCCAACCTTCGCCCTCAACACGACCCAAAACACTATGCTGTAAGACGAAGGTGTACTGCCGTTCTCCGGCATCAAGACGCCCCCGATATTGGAAAGAAATATCCTCGCGCTCATCGTCGGGAAAAACCAGCTTGGTTACCATCGTAAACCAGTTTTCTCGACCCCAGGCAACAATTGTTTTCCCTCTCACGCTGAGAAGCGATCCATTGCGCTCCAGCCAATTTCCCTGGAGTGTCCAGCGTCCTGCCTCCATTAAAAAGGTGTGAGCCACAGCGTTACCCTTTGCCTCTAATCGAATAGTGCTGGTTGAATTTGTCCTTAACTATGGCGCAATGCCTGACCAAGCAGATTGCCAAAATGGTAGTCATTAGGATAAAAAAATAGGCAATTGTGTTCAGTATTCAGTGTAGTCCCAAGTGGACAAGAAATGCTTGATTCTGAGTTAATTATTTAGCATGGCGCAATATTACCCAAAAGTACCGCTTGCTTCGCGCCCGTAACGGGTGGGAGATTCCCGCAAATGCCCAAGTCTCGCCAATAGGCTAAAACGGCAAAGGCGATCGCTTCTTTGAAATCACCACTCACCCCAGCCTGATCCGTTTTTTGTATATCCACCGACTGTAACCGACTTTGTAAGCGCTCTTTTAGGTAGAGATTGCGACTACCCCCACCACACAGGAATATCTGATCAGGCATCTTTGGTAAAAAGTGACGATAGCTGTCCTCTATAGAGGCGACGGTGAGTTCGGTTAGGGTTGCCAATAGATCAGCCGGACTCAGAGAATAGGCTTGACTCTTGGCAATACATTGGTGTAAATAATCCCAGCCGAATAATTCTCGCCCTGTGGATTTAGGCGGGGGTTGCTGGAAAAAGTCGTGGCTTAACCATTGGTTGAGCAGGGGTTGACAAACCGTCCCCTGTCGTGCCCAGTTTCCGTCTTGGTCATAAGATTGACTCCCCTGGGTAAAATGCTGTACCGCTAAATCCAACAGCGTATTTCCTGGTCCTGTATCCCAACCACTGACCAAATCTAACCAATTTCCTTGACAGGGAGGGAGGTAAGTAACATTACCAATTCCGCCGATATTTTGGATACATCGGTGCTGAGTCGGGGAGGAGAGCAAACAAGCATCAATTTTGGAGACTAAGGGCGCTCCTTGACCCCCAACCGTAATATCAGCGACACGGAAATTACTGACCGTTTTAATCCCTGTGGCGTGAGCAATAACCTCTCCCCGTCCTAATTGAAGACTATAGCCTAAAGGGGTGTTTGTAGAGACGTGCCATGGCGCGTCTAGGTGCAGGGGAGCAGGTGGACGAGGAGCAGGGGGACGATGGTAAACGGTTTGACCGTGGGAACCGATCAGCGTAGCGGCGGGTGGGTGGTGTTTTTGGATGGCTTGGGCGGCTTGAGCAAATTGTCGCGCGATCGCATCATCTAATAAAGCGAATTCTGCCATCGATATAGAACCACCAGCACAGAGATTAAGGATTTGCGATCGCAGTTTTTCGGGGTAGGGATACGTCGCTCCCGCCAATAACTCCACTGTTAAATCGGATTCGGAACCAGCAATCTCCACGAAAGCTGCATCAATTCCATCAACTGATGTACCACTGATTAATCCAACGACGCGAGTCATAGTTTTTGCTGGGGAAGATGGGGAAGCTGGGGAAGCTGGGGGGGTTAACTCAAAACTTTAAGCTGTTCGGCATTTAAACCTTAATTGCACTTATGTTCACCTAGCTTATGCCGTTATAGATTCTACCAAGATTTGGCATTTTCTCGAAAAAAAACCTCAGCCGTGAGGCTGAAGTCTATAACCAGGGTGCATCTACCGTTTTTTCCTACAGCATGGACTTGATCCGATCAGGAAAAATCTTCCGTTTGGCAAACTAATTTCCATATCGCCTCACCAACGCTACCGGAGGTAAAAAATTGTAACGGTTCATCGTTACTCAACTGGGTACGAGTGATCAATTCACCTTGAACATTGAAGCGAGCGATCGCGACAGGACGCCAAGCCCGCAGTGGACAAATCATCGCACTGTAAGTCTTTCGCGCTAATAGTCCTTGTTCATCCGGTTCTGGAAAGACAGACATCTGCCAGAACCAGACCGTATTATGGCGACGTTCGACAAATTCTGGGTCAACGTAGTAGTCAATATCATTGTGATCACGGGCAACAAATACCCACTGATCAGCCGCCGCAGGTAAAGTGGTGAAGAAGGTGGTGATGCTAGCTAGAATTAGACGTCTGAGCCTCATCAAGCCTCCTCACTCATCGCGATCGCACCCTAACTCTTGCAGTCGTTTCTTGTCTTCTACCCGTACCTGGGTATCATCACTACCACTGGCGATTAGGATATGTCTGTTTAAAACATTGATATCAACACTATTGAATTTTCTGTTGTCAAATGACTTATCCACTTCGATACCCTCTAAATATTGTTCTGCTCGTTTCCCCTGAGTCGTGAGGGGCCAAAGCATCGTTCGTCCATCATCACCGCCACTGGCTAAGTAACAACCCCCGTTACTCAAAGCCACAGATCGTACAGGTAGACTACCATGACCATTTTGCCATTGGTCAATAATTTCACAAGACGCTTGACCCTCTACCAAGCAGGATTCCATATTCCACAAGGTAATATAACCCTGATTGTCAGCCGTTGCCATGAGATAGGGTTTCATATTCGCAACATCGATACTGAAAATATAGTCATCTTGACCTCCTGGACGATACTGACCATCTTGACGATACTGCACGGGAACGGTCACATTCTCTGATTGGGACAAATTCCAAATAACCAATTGGTTAAACCGTCCAGCAACAGCTAAATTTTGATTGCCGAGTCCCACAAATTTTAGGGCATAAACCGCAAAATCAGATTGTCCCCTCAACAGAGGTTCCTGACTGCTATTTCCGCCAGTTATCGTATCCGCTAAACTTTGTTGAATATCCCACCCTAAGATCAAGCCACTGCCGTGACCACTAAAAAGATACCGTGAATCATCTGTAAACTCTAACGCCAAAACTCGATCATCCTTTTCTTGGGAAAAAGACATCATTAATTTGGGCGTTTCTGCCAATAAATTTAACAGTTGAATCTCACCATTTTCTAACCCAGCAGCCACCACGTTATTATCGACTGGTTTATAACGAATCACCCGCACGGCTTTCCCTGTCTTGGCAATTTTCTCGACTTCTGGATTCGCAAAGTAATTAAAAAAGCCATCAACTCGCCATTTAATTAAGGATTGATCATTAGACCCACTGACCACATTCTGGCTCATGCCATTAAATTGCACAGAATTGACAGCATCGTGGTGTCCAAAAAACTTATTATCGGGATTGAGCCAAGATAGCCACCAGATAAAATATAAAAGCAGGAGTCCACCACCTAGGAGTAACCAAGTTGGAATAATCGGATAAACATCCAGTTTCAAAAATTGACTCGTGGGATTAGTATTTCCTAAACGCTGATCCGATAATGTCGCCATGGCTTCTAAAGAAAGTTCCTTTTTTCGACCCCATAAATGGCGTCTGGCTTGAACTCTAAGCGGCGCTTGAGCCGTTTGACCCGGATTCAATTCAGCGGGTTTATCCGGTAATTCTAAAGTACAGTCCTCTTTGTCTTCACCCTGAATAGTAACAGTAACCTGTTGCTGAAGATTGCTATGATTCTCAAATTCCAAGGTGTAGGGAACCGGGGAATTCCGCCAGTTGGGTATCCAAGTGCGTTGGGCGGGAATTTGCTGCTGTTTGGGAGTGGCGCTAAACTCCACCAACCCCATAGGTAAAACTTCTAGCGTACCTTCCACTTGGGTGGGAGAACCATGGCGATGAGTCGCCGCGATCGCAAAGGGATAAATCCGGCTGGGGGCTTGGGGAATGTCAGGAATTTGGCAAATAAATGTTTCAGTGACTTGTCCGTTTGGAGGTAGATATAACTGGCGTTCAGTTCCATCAACAATCCAGGTTGGATCTAAGCCCGAAAGTTTCAACGTAACATGGGTTTCCAGTTGACTGGGATTATAAACTCGTACTGGAATTTCATCTTCATTTGCCGGATATTCTTGAAACTCCCGCACAGGCAAATCCAATTTTAACGGAATTGAACCCGTACCCTGTTCTAGAATCAACCGCAGCACTTCTCGGTCTTCATCCGGGAGTTCCATGGAGAAGACACGCACGGTTAGGTTCATCAATCCGACAAACCCGGGTACAGGATTATCGACAATCGCCACCTGAAAATGGGTAACGTCACCTGGAGGCTTTTTGGTACTCACTTCTGGGGAGATCTTGTACCAATCTGGAAGCCGATCAGCATCAACTCCAGCCGCCGTCACTTCCACCTGGAAACTGGCAAAGCGATCGCTATCATTAACGACCTTAACTTCAAATGAAGCGGGTAGACCTCCAGGCTTAAATCGAAGTTGTTTTGGGGCAACCGTTGTATCAATTAAATTATCTACCATTTATTTTTTCCCTTACGTCCTAAACTCCCCCAGTTTCTCTGTTCCTTGACACATTACAAATGACGAATAACTAACACTCTACATTAACCTATCAAATAGCTCATCTCGACGCGATGGTGCTGACGGGTTTGATGGATTGGAGGGGTGGGAAGGGGATGACGCCATCACCGTTGGTGGTGGCTGCTGTCCACGGGTTAGTTGTCGGCGACGCCAAGCTAAATGCAAAATGTTAATCCCTAATTCCTGGGCTGTACGCATTACTTCACGGGGAATCAGTCGTTTTTCATTAATTCCCCAAGCCTCCGATAAGTTACCGATCGCGACAATAATCCCCCCACCACTTAAGAGTTGAATCGGTTTTCTATTGATACGAGGTGTCGTGGCAAAAAGAAAGGGTTGAGTCCGCAGTAAGTCGTGACGGTCTAATTTTTCCAGTGGCGTTAATCGGATGCCTAGACTTTGGGCAAATTCTTGGAATCGACCTGCAATTGAATTCTTGCGTCTGGCTAACTCTGTAGCAATCATCTCTCGTTCACTGACAATATCTTGTCGGCATTGCTGTAATCTGGTATCTGTATCAATAGTGGGATTATTATCAAGTTGAGTTAATGACTGTTCGAGTTCTTGGTAAACGTTGCTCAGGTCTTTAATCGCATTGCCTTGCAGCCAATGTTTTAATCCTGCCGACGCTTCGACTAAAACTGTACCTCCTGCCTGTAAATACTTTCGCAGCACCTCAAATTCAGAGTCTCCTAATACCTGAACTTGGCGATCTGTCATGAAAAATAAATCATACTCTAAGATAGCTTGTAGTTCTGCTGATTGTAAACTAAATTGTCCGATTTCATCACTCCCCTGCAAGGCTGGATAAAGTCCAGGGGTTGATTGGAGAAGATAGGAAAGATTCGATAAAATACCATCTTGTTCAGAGTTATCCACAGCTAACCCTTTGTACATAGCAACGTGAACGATAGCCAGAGGTCGAGCTTGGGGTTGAAGACGGTAGCGCAAGTCCAACTGGTTATAGCTAGGGGAGAAACTATTGACGGGCGCTTCCAGTTTAACGAGTCCTGTTTTGAGAAGAATCCGACAGAGTTCAACATCCCCTTCTGTGGGTGGATTTGCCTTTTCATCAATCCGAAATGTTTCGACGATGCGATCGGTAACTCTACGGGTGCGTAATTCGGCGGGATCTCTAAATTTAACTACCAAATACACCATCAAGGGTTCTTCTGAAGTCGCTTCTGAAGAAATCCGATAGGACATGGGTTCTGGCACTACGATAAAATTGCCAAATAAATCAATAGCAAGTCCCGGTTGAATTTCGACCCAACGTTCATCTCGGTATTTCGCCACAACATCAGCGGGGGCGGGAACAACATGTACCCCCAATCCGAAGACTATTCCGGGCTGATGTAGAGATTGGTAAAAGGTACTATGATACTGGCGGTGATAGTGGTGAGCTAACTGCCAACGTTGGGCATCAATTAGTAAGCCGTCTGTGACATGGAGACGTTCAAATTGTTGGAGAGATGGGGGAGGGAAATGGTTAGTCATTGGTTATTTGTTATTTGTCATTCGTCATTCGTCATTCGTCATACTCGCTTCCCTTGAGAAGCAAGCTACGTCCTTCGTCATTCAATATAGAGTTCATAAGTACAAAAAGCGGGTTTTTCTTGGCGGATAATTTGATGCACTAATAATTCGTCAATTTTAGTTGGGGGTTCAGGGCGCAGTCGGACAATGAAATGATACGGTTGTCCGCCACCAATCAGGGAGTCTTGATTTAGGCGGGTGTTCCCCATCATAAATCCTTGACCAAACACTTCTTGAATACAAATATGCTTTTGATGTTCAGGAAGATGGTCATCCAAGGGTAAGTCCGTAAATAGATGCAGGTAAAATCGTAATCCCCGGCGCGTCCCTCGCCAGCGATAAATCTCCATCGCCTGACGAATCAGATAGCGCTGTCGCTGTAGGCTTAAAGCGGGGTTGAGTTGCCAACCTACCCAATGTGCCAGAAAGGGTAGAAGGGTTTCTGGTGTCATTAAGGGGTCGAGATACGCCCATAAAGCCTCCAGGGATTGTAAGGTAGGTTCAAAGGCTTGCTCGAAAATTTTCAGAAAGCGACCGATAAAATCGACTTCTTGATAAATTTCGGGTACAAAGTTTAGATATAAGCTACGAGGGCGAACATAGAGATTAAAGCTCGCCGATTCAACATATTTGCTCCCCGTTCCCGATTGGCTGGAATAGACATAAATCTGACCGCGATAATCGAGACGGTGAGAGGGTTTAGCGTCCCAATCCTGATTAGACTCAAAGAAATCGGCTGGCATATAAAAGCGAATCACCGCTTCCATGCGCCCACCAGCAAGAAGTTCTCGCCCTTCTATACCCAAACGATACCATTGGGAGGGAAAATCTCCCTGGATTTGAATATCTAAGTGTAAGGTTTGGTTGCTGAGGTTTTCCAGTTCCAGCAGCAGTTCACTCGGTTCTCCTGGATAGAGAGTGAGGTAGCAACCACGACGTTCTGTATCCCGCGAGGCTTGGTTGAGTAAAGGTGCGGCTGACTCGCTTGACCCCGCAATCGGCTGAGGGGTAACCTCTGGCAACTGCATGGAGGTTAGTTGTAGGCGTAAGGGTAGTGTATCGCGAGCTTGTGTCATACTAAATCCAGGTTAACTCCCCCTTTTTTGGTAAGTGGAGAGGGCGGGTTTTGTTTTTCCGTTATTGGTGGAGAGGGCGGGTTTTGTTTTTCCGTTATTGGTGGAGAGGGCGGGTTTTGTTTTTCCGTTATTGGTGGAGAGGGCGGGTTTTGTTTTTCCGTTATTGGTGGAGAGGGCGGGTTTTGTTTTTCCGTTATTGGTGGAGAGGGCGGGTTTTGTTTTTCCGTTATTGGTGGATAGCTGTCTTTAGTCCCTAAACCCGC